>NZ_JBHWIO010000101.1:0-6746 GCF_042732075.1 Kitasatospora sp. NPDC059812 | reverse complement strand
GCGCGCCCGCCGCGCCGCGCCCGGCCCCGCCGCCCCGCCGGGCCGGGGCGGGGGCGGGGGCCGCCGCGCCCCCCCCCCCCGCCGGCGCGCCCCGCCGCCCCCCCCCCCCCCCCCGCGGCCGTAGTCGGGTGGCCCGCGGCCGTAGTCGGGTGGGGCCACGGAGTAGGGTGCGGCCAGATTCGTCTCAGTGAGGTGCTGTCTCGATGCTCGATCGAGGTGTGATGCTCCCCGGCTCGTTCCAGGCCGCCCGCGCCCTGGCCACCACCCGCGTGCTGGAGCCCCCCGACCTCGCGGACGCCTTGGAGATCCTCCACCGCGACCCGGTCGCCAACTCCTTCGTCGCCACCCGGGTCGAGGCCGTCGGCCTGGACCCCTGGCGGCTCGGCGGCGAGATGTGGGGCTGGTACGACGGGGACGGCGCCCTCGCCGCGCTCTGCTACGCCGGGGCCAACCTCGTCCTGGTCGACGCCGGGCCGGAGGCCGTCGCGGCCTTCGCCGAGCGGGCCCGCCGGCAGGGCCGCCGCTGCTCCTCGATCGTCGGCCCGGCCGGGGCCACCGCCGCCTTCTGGGCGCTGCTGGAACGTAGTTGGGGCCCGGCCCGCGAAGTCCGCGCCCACCAGCCGCTGTTGGCCACCGCCGTGCCCTCCGCCGAGATCGCGCCGGACCCGCTGGTGCGGCGGGTGCGGCGGGAGGAGATCGACGCGCTGATGCCCGCCTGCGTGGCGATGTTCACCGAGGAGGTCGGGGTCTCCCCGCTGGCCGGTGACGGCGGCCTGCTCTACCAGGCCCGGGTCGCCGAACTCGTGTCCGCCGGGCGGTCGTTCGCGCGTTTCACCGAGGACGGCGAGGTCGTCTTCAAGGCCGAGATCGGCGCCGTCACCGAGGGCGCCTGCCAGGTCCAGGGCGTCTGGGTCGCCCCCGGGTACCGGGGCCGGGGCCTCTCCGAGACCGGCATGGCCGCCGTCCTCGACCTCGCGCTGCGCGAGATCGCCCCGGTGGTCTCGCTCTACGTCAACGACTTCAACCTGCGGGCCCGGGCCGCCTACCGGCGGGTCGGCTTCCGCGAGGTCGGCGCGTTCATGAGCGTGCTGTTCTGAGCCCGCCCCCCGGGAGTTCGGTTCCGATCTTCGCCCGCGCCGGCGGCCCACGGGTAGTAACGTCCGAGGCATGGATCAGCTGACCGGGGTGACGATCGAGGCCATCGACCTTGCGGCCTGGGCGCCGCAGGCGCTGGAGGTCCAGGCGGTGGCGTTCGGCCTGACGGCCGAGGAGGTCGCCGTCCGGCTGCACATCGTCGGCCGGCACGCCCACCAGCCCGGGGTGATCGCGCTCGGCGCGATGAGCGGCGGTCGGCTGGTCGGCTTCGGCTACGGGATGCCCAACCAGCGCGACCACTGGTGGAGCACGGTGATCGAGCCCTACCTGGACGCGCGCGGCCACGACGCCTGGCTGGACGACGTGTTCGCCGTCACCGAGCTGCACGTGCTGCCCGAGTACCAGGGCCAGGGCGTCGGCTCCCGGCTGATCCGCACCCTCTGCGAGCGCTCCGGGCTGGAGCGCAGCATCCTCTCCGCGATCGACGCGGAGACCCCCGCCCGGCGGCTCTACCGGGCGCTCGGCTACCAGGACCTCGCCCGTGCGGTGCGCTTTCCCGCCACGGACCGGCTGTACGCGGTGATGGGGGCCCGGCTTCCGCTGCGCGGGCCGGGTGAGGCGTAGGGCGTGCCCCGGGGCTCGCGCTACAGCGCCCCGGCGAACTCCAGGTAGAGCTCGGCGTCCTCCCGGCGGCCGGCCGCCAGGGCCCGCAGGGCGAGGTCGACGGCCCGGAACAGCGTCCAGCCGCGCAGCCGTTCCCGGTCCACCTCCAGCGCGTCCGCGAGCTGGTGCAGCCGGCGGCGGACGGCCGCGGCCACGCCGGGGGAGCCGACCAGGGTGTCCGCCCGGTCCAGCGCCAGCCGGGCCAGGTCGAAGGCCCGCTCGCCGGCCAGCGGGCGCGGGTCGATCGCCAGCCAGGGCGCCCGGTCGGCGGCGAGCACGTTGCCGTGGTGGAAGTCCCCGTGGAGCAGGAGGGTCTCGGCGGCGGAGCCGGCCAGGCCGTCGGCCGTGTCCAGGGCCTCGGCGATCAGGGGCTCGGCCTCGGCTGCGCCGGGCAGGGCGCGGTGCCCGCGCAGCCGTTCCGCGGTGTCGGCGGTCCGGGCCGCGAGGGTCGGGAACGGGTGGTCCTCGGGCAGGGCGCTCCAGAGCCGGTGCAGCAGGCTGGTCGCCTCCAGCATCGCCTTCGCCTCGGCGAGCGAGCGCAGCGGGATGTCCCCGTGCAGCCGCTCCAGCAGCAGGACGCCCTCGGCGGGGTCCGCGTCCAGCAGCAGGACGGCTCCGCGCCCGGCCCAGTGGGCGAGCGCCGCGTGCTCCAGCGCGGTCTCGGGGGTCCGCAGGCCGGTCTTGAGGACGGCGGGGGAGAGGTCGTCGCGGTGGACGTAGGCGACCAGGCTCAGGCTGCCGCCGGGGTCGAGCACCCGCTCCAGGGTGAGGTCCCAGCGCGCCAGGTGGGCGGCCACCCGCGCGGGCAGCCCGGCCAGCCACTGCCGGCCCGGTTCGCCCTCGCTCGCCGCGACGCCGCGCGCCAGCCAGGCGGGGACGGTGATCTGCGGTGCTGCTCCCGACATGCCGACCTTCCGGTTGACGCTCCCCCGTTGGTGTTACCCGTCCATTGTCGGCCATGAACGGGAAACCGCAGGTCAGCGCCGCGGGCCCTAGGGGGTGGTGGCCGTGGGGGTGGGGAGGGGCTCGGGGATGCCGGGGAAGGCGGGGTCGGCCGCGCCCCAGCGGTGGGCGCGCAGGGCGCAGTCGCGCAGGGCGTCGGCGGCGGCGCCCCGCTGGGGGCCGGGGACGGCGGCGACCAGGTCGGCGTAGACGGTGGTGAGCCGGGTTTCGAGGTGGGCGGCGAGCTTGGTGGCGCCGGCCGCGTCGGTGACGGCGAACGGGAGCTGGTAGCCGGCGGCCGCGGCGGCCGGGGTGGCGCCGAGGGAGCCGATCAGCCGTTGCCAGGCGTCCCGCCGGGCCTCGTGGGCGGCGTAGGCGGTGCGGGCGTCGGTGCGCTGCTGGTCCTCGGGGAGCCGGGCGCCGACCACGCCGTAGCCGTAGACGGCGGCGTGTTCGGCGCCGAGGGCGCCCTGGAGGGCGGTGACCGCTGCGGTGGCGGCGGGGTCGGCCGACGGGCCGGCGGAGGGGGAACCGGTGGGCTGGTCGCTCGGGGGCGCTGTCGGCGCCTCGGTGGGGGTGGTGGCCGGGGGCGGGGCGACCAGCGGGGTGGTGTCGCCGAGGGCGACGGCGTGCAGCACGTCGGAGGCGGCGACCGAGGCAAGCAGCCGGGCCAGCGGCGGCCGGGCTGCGGCCAGGTCGGCGAGGCGGGCCTGGGCGGTCTGCCGTTCGAGTGCGGCGAGCGCGGCGGGGGTGCCGACCGGCGTTCCGCTCGGGCTGGTCGAGGGCGTGGTGGAGGGCGCGGTGGGGGGTGTGGTCGAGGGCGTGGCCGGGGGCGCCGGGGGGATCGAGGCGGCCGGCAGCCCGTAGGCGAGGGCGGCGCGGTGCTGGGCCACCTCGGCCCGGAGCGGCTGCAGCACGGCGGCCTGGGCGCCGCCCGGGCCTGCGAGCAGGGCGTCGTAGCCGGCCAGCAGGGTGTCGGTGGCGGCGATGGAGCGCAGGATGACCGGTTCGTCCGGGTTCGGCAGCGGGCCGCGGTTGCCGGGCATGGCGTCGTCGCCGCCGTGGGAGCCGGTGCAGGCGGTGAGGGTGGTGAGGGCGAGCAGCCCGAGAGCCAGGAGCGTGCGTCGGCTGGGCGGCTGCATGGGTGTCACTCCGGGGCGTGTTCGGGAGGGCGGCCTCCCCGCCTGCCCTTCGTAGGCGTGAATGATGACAGAATCCCCACGATTCCGGGCGGGGATTCGGATCTTGGGACGCCCCGGGAGCGGGTGTGAGCTTGCTCGCAGTGGGTGGCGTGCGCCCGGTCGGGGGTGGTCCGGAATCGGTGGTTCGCGGCTTCACCGGCTAGGCTTTGGGCCGAGCTGCCGTGACCCGGTGTGCGCCGGACCGGCGCCGGAGGGCGCGGAGCGACCTTCTGACAACAGCAGACGCGGCCGAGGAGTCCACCCGGATGAGCACCACCCACACCGACCGGCTGCGCGCGTTGCTGGAGCCGCTGGCCGTGCAGGCCGGTCTGGACCTGGAGGACGTCAAGGTCACCAAGGCCGGCAGCCGCCGCCAGGTGCAGATCGACGTCGACACCGACGGCGGCGTGGACATGGACGCCATCGCCGAGTTCAGCCGGGTGGTCGGTGAGGCTCTGGACGAGTCGGACCTGCTGGGCGACGAGCCCTACCTGCTGGAGGTCGGTTCGCCGGGCGCTGAGCGCTCGCTGGACCTGCCCCGGCACTGGCGTCGCGCGGAGGGCCGACTGGCCAAGATCCACCTGGTCGACGGCGGGGAGATCGTCGCCCGGGTGCTGGAGGCGGACGAGGACGGCGCGCTGGTCGAGGTGCAGCCGGTGAAGGGCCGTGGCCGTCCGAAGGAGCGCCGGCTGGCGTACGCCGAGGTGGATCGGGCGCGCGTGCAGGTCGAGTTCAACCGCAAGGACGACAAGCTCCTCGACGAGGCCGCGGACTACGCGGACGACGACGCCTCCGAGGAGGGGGACGACGGTGCGCTGTGACCTGCGCACCGCCCGGACCATGACGAACGTGACGAAAAAAGACGAGGAGGCGTAGCCGTGGACATCGACATGAGTGCCCTGCGCACGCTGGTCAACGAGAAGAACATCCCCTTCGACCTGCTGGTCGAGTCCATCGAGTCCGCCCTCCTCACCGCGTACCACCGCACCGAGGGCTCGCGCCGCCGCGCCCGGGTGCACCTGGACCGCAAGTCCGGCCACGTCACCGTGTGGGCGACGGAGGACCCGGCCGAGCTGGACGAGGGCGTCGAGCCCAAGGAGTTCGACGACACCCCGAACGGCTTCGGCCGGATCGCGTCCAGCATCGGCATCCAGGTGATGATGCAGCGTCTGCGCGACGCCGCCGACGACCAGACCTTCGGTGAGTACGCGGGCAAGGAGGGCGACATCGTCACCGGTGTCGTCCAGCAGGGCAACGACCCGAAGAACGTGCTGGTCGACATCGGCAAGCTGGAGGCCATCCTGCCGCCGCAGGAGCAGGTCCCGGGCGAGGACTACCGGCACGGCACCCGGCTGAAGTGCTACGTCGTGGCGGTGCGCCGCGGTGTGCGCGGGGCCTCGGTGACGCTGTCGCGGACGCACCCGAGCCTGGTGAAGAAGCTGTTCGCGCTGGAGGTCCCGGAGATCGCGGACGGCAGCGTGGAGATCGCGGCGATCGCCCGTGAGGCCGGCCACCGCACCAAGATCGCGGTCTGGTCGCGCCGGGCCGGGCTGAACGCCAAGGGCGCCTGCATCGGCCCGATGGGCAGCCGGGTGCGCGCGGTGATGGGCGAGCTGCACGGCGAGAAGATCGACATCGTCGACTGGTCGGAGGACCCCCGGGAGATGGTCGCCGCGGCGCTGTCCCCCGCACGGGTGACCAGCGTGGAGATCGTCGACCTGGCCCAGCGTTCCGCCCGGGTGATCGTGCCGGACTACCAGCTGTCGCTGGCGATCGGCAAGGAGGGGCAGAACGCCCGCCTCGCCGCCCGCCTCACCGGCTGGCGGATCGACATCCGTCCGGACACCGAGGGTCAGCCCGAGGACGGCGGTCGGGACACCGACCGCTGAGTGCGGCGCTGACCGGTCGTTCGCCCTGCCAAAGCCCCCCGTCGTTCCGCCCGGGATCGGTGGGGCGGCGCCATGTCCCTTCGGAGGGGTAGACTTGCCTTCGTCTGGCCGGACGCACGTCCGAGCACGCCCGGAACGCACCTGCGTGGGCTGCCGCAAGCGAGCGGCCAAGCACCAGCTGTTGCGTGTCACGGCGGTCGAGGGCGTCTGCGTCCCTGATCCCCGTGGTGCACTGCCGGGCCGGGGCGCTCACCTGCACCCCGATCCGGCCTGCCTCGACCTCGCGGTCCGCCGTCGGGCGTTTCCCCGGGCCTTCCGCCTCCAGGGGACGCTCGACACGGAGCGGCTCCGCGAGTTCATCGGGGAGCGGACCGTCGACACCCCGGCGCCCTGAGTCCATCAGGCCGCCCGGTGGGGCGACACCCGCTACGGCCGCCGCTCAGTGCGGCGGGAGAACCACCGCAACAAGCACGGTTCGCGGGCAGCCGCGTGCCGTGCCACCAGTCAGGTACCTCGCGATGTGGAAGTAGGTCGAGATTGCGATGAGCTCTCGATGAGTACGCGATGAGTACGCGATGGGTACGCCCATGAAGTAGCGACGGTCCGGCGGACGAGACACCCCGGACTCATAGACAGGAGTGAAGTGGCTAAGGTCCGGGTTTACGAACTCGCCAAGGAACTTGGCTTGGAGAGCAAGGCCGTCATGGCCAAGCTGACCGAGCTCGGTGAGTTCGTCCGTTCGGCGTCCTCGACGATTGAGGCGCCGGTCGTACGAAAGCTGACTGACGCGCTTGGTGTGGCCCCCACCGGTGGTGGTTCCGCTGCCAAGCCGGGCCCGCGCAAGAGCGCGGCGCCCCAGCCCGCGGGTGGCTCCGCCGCCGCGGGTGCACCCAAGCCGGGTGCTCCGACCCCGGGTCCGCGCCCCAGCGCGACCCCTGGTCCCCGTCCCACCCCGGCCGCGGCCCCTGTGGCCGAG
>NZ_JBHWIO010000100.1:0-32948 GCF_042732075.1 Kitasatospora sp. NPDC059812 | reverse complement strand
GTGAGGTTTTTTTTTATCCGCGCGGGGTGGGTGCGCGCCAGCCGCTGGGTGTGGCGGCCCTTTGGGTGGGGGGTCTGGCCCCCCCCCCCCCCCCCCACCACCAGGTGGTGCACGGCCTCCTCGTCGGTGAGCCCGGCCGGGTGGGCGAGCAGCCAGGAGGTGAGGTCGGCGCTGGGGGCGGTCCGGCGGCGCCGGACCAGGTCGACCAGGATCGCCTGGAACTCGGCGTTGGCGCGCACCGACTTGGGGCCGCTGTCCACGAAGTGGCTGATCAGCTCGACCAGGTGGGGCCCGGCCTCGCGGGGCAGGCCGACCAGCTGGGTGAAGACCAGCAGCGGCAGCGGGCGGGCGTACTGGGCGATCAGGTCGGCGGTGCCGTCCGGGCCCCAGCTGTCGATGAGGTCGTTGGCGCAGGCCTCGGTGGTCTCGCGTAGCTGGCGGTGGTCGATCTGGGAGAGGGTGTCCGAGACAGCGGAGCGCAGCCGCTGGTGCTCGGCGCCGTCCAGGTTGAGCAGGGTGGGCCGCCAGGAGGTCATCGGCAGCAGCCGGGAGTCGGGGGCCAGCCGGCCCTCGGTGGGCACCCGCCAGCGGCGCGAGTCCTTGGAGAACAGCGCCTCGTTGCGGGTGAGTTCGAGCAGTTCGGCGTAGCCGAGGACGAGCCAGGCCTCGACCCCGGGCTCCAGCTCGATCGGCGCGACCGGGCCGTAGCGCTGGCGCAGCCGGGCGTACAGGCCGTGCGGGTCCTCGGCGACGGCGGGGCCGTACAGCGGGGTCAGCGGGAGGCCGGCGGGCAGGCTGCCGCCGTGCGGGAACGGGCAGCCGGGGGAGGCGGTGCCGGGTTCGGGCGCGGTCATCCCTGGAGCTCCAGGATCGAGCTGCGGTGCAGGTGGTCGACGAAGTCGATCAGCAGGTCGTAGGACTGCCGCCGGTCGCGGGCGTCGCAGTGCAGGATCGGTACCTCCGGCAGCAGGTCGAGGGCGGAGCGCAGCTCCTCCTCGGGGTAACTCGGCGTGTCCGAGAAGGTGTTGACCGCCACGGCGAACGGGATGCGCTGCTCCTCCAGGCGGCCGAGCACGTCGAAGCTCTCGTCCGGGCGGCGCAGGTCGACCATGGCGATGGCGCCGAGCGCGCCGCGCGACAGGTCGTCCCAGAGCGGCCAGAACCGCCGCTGGCCGGGCGTGCCGAACAGGTACAGCGCGAGCCGCGGGTTGAGCGTGATCCGGCCGAAGTCGAGCGCGACCGTGGTGGTGGTCTTGCCGGCGCGCCCGGTGAGGTCGTCGATGCCGCTGCTGGCGGCGGTCATCGTCTCCTCGGTGCGCAGCGGAGTGATCTCGCTGAGCGAGCCGACCAGCGTGGTCTTGCCGACCCCGAACGGGCCGGTGACCAGGATCTTCACCGCGCCCTGGACCGAGGACGGCAGGTACCGCGGCTCGGCGGGCAGGTCGGCGGTGGCCCCGGGGGCTTCAGCGGAGTTGACGGAGGCCAACGAGCACCTCTTCCAGAAGGGTTGCGGGCAGGCGTTCGGCCTGCGGGACGGGCGGGAGGACCTGGACGGCGCCGAGGTCCCAGAGGTCGCCGACCAGCACCTTGACGACGCCGAGCGGCAGCCCCAGGTGGGCCGCCACCTCGGCGCTCGACAGCAGGCTGTGGCAGAGCGCGAGGATGCGCCGGTGCTCGCGGTTGAGCAGGGCGTGGTCGGGGAGCTCCGGCGGCTCGGGTAACGCGCTGACCAGGCTCTCGACGGCCAGCTCGGCCCGGGTGGACCGGCTGCGGCCACCGGTGATGACGTAGGGCCGGACCGGCCCGCTCACCGGTGCCCCCCCGCCGCGTGGTCGACCCGCGGCGGGCTGGTGAGGTGGCTGCCGATCCGTTCGACCAGGACCTGCATCTGGTAGGCGACCAGGCCGGCGTCCACGGCGTCGCTGGTCACCACGGCCAGGTGCGCGCCGGCCCCGGCGGCGACGATGAACAGGTAGCCGCCGCCGTACTCGATGATGATCTGGCGGGTGGCGCTGCCCGGTCCGCCGAACCCGGTCGCGACGCCGCGGGCCAGCGACTGGAGTCCGGAGCAGGCGGCGGCGAGCCGTTCGGCGTCCTCGCGCGCGATGTTCGCGCTGCGGCCGATCTCCAGGCCGTCGTTGGAGACGACGACGGCGTGCTGGACCTGCGGGACGTTGACGATGTCGGCGAGCATCCAGCCGAGATCAGGGGTGGTGGTCATGGAACTCTCCGGAGCGCTGGGGAAGTCGGGGGGAAGCGGGCAGGGAAGGGTCGTGCTGGGCCTGGACCCGGGCGGCCGATCGGCCGCTGGCGGTGCCGGCCTGGAACATCGCCATGAACGCCTGCGCGTCCCGGGCCGAGCGGTACGGCGGGGCGGGCGGCGGCGCGGGAGAGGCGTGTTGGGCGGGGCGGGCGGCGCGGTCGCGTCGGTGGCTCCGGCGGGGCAGCGGCGGCGGGGTGTCGGCGGCCGCGGGGGGTCGGCCGGCCGGCGGGGTCTCCACCAGGGGGTGTCCGGCGGGGTGTCCGGTCGGCCGGAGGTCGGTGCTGAACGCCCGGTCGTCCGGTCCGAGGCCGGGGACGGTGGGCGGCAGCGGTTCGGTGAGCAGGGCGTTCGGCAGCATCACGACGACGCGGACGCCGCCGTACGGCGAGGGCGCCGAGCTGAGGGTGACCCGGAAGCCGTACTGCTCGGCCAGTCGGCCGACCGCGGCGAGGCCCAGCTGCGGCACCTCGCCGAGCCGGGAGACCTCCAGGCTGGTGCCGCCGGCGAGGGCGGCGGCGGCCTTGGCGACGGCCTGTTCCGGCATGCCGACGCCACCGTCGTCGATCTCGATGACGGCTCCGTTGTGCACCGGCATCAGGGTGACGAACACCTGGGTGCTGGGCGGGGAGTAGCGGGTGGCGTTGTCCAGCAGCTCGGCGACGGCGTGGATCAGCGCCTCGGCGGCGGCGCCGACCACGGCGGTCTCGATCCGGCTGCGGACCACCACCCGCTGGAACGGCAGGATGCGGGACTGGGCGCCGCGCACGACGTCCTCCAGCGAGACCGGCTCGGGCCAGTGCCGGCCGGCCCGCGCGCCGCACAGCACGGCCAGGGTCTGGGCCAGCCGGGCCTGTTGGGCGGCGGCGTGGTCGGCCTTGAGCAGGCCCTCCAGCAGCGCCGGGTCGTCGTGGGTGCGTTCCATCTCGTCGAGCAGGGCCTGCTGGTCGTGGGCCATGACGAGGATGCGGCGGGCGACGCTGAGGAAGGCCCGCTGGGTGGAGGCGGTGAGTTCCTGCTCCTGCTGGACGGCGGCCAGGTCGGCGCCGCGGCGGGAGAGTTCGGCGCCCAGCTGCTCCTGGAGCCGGGCGAGGTCGCGTCGCAGCCGGTCGGCGCGGCGGCGCTGGGTGACGGACACGGCGCGGTACCGGGCGGTGGCCACGAGGGCGAGGGCGGCGAGTACGCCGGTTGCCGTTGTGCACCACTGAGTCATCGTCACGCCGCGAATTCTAGGGTGATGATCCTACGAAGGTGTGAACGGATCTCGCCAAGTGACCGGATCTCGTCAATATCCAGTCAATACGGCGTCAAACCGGCGCCGTTCGACCGCGATCCGGACGGCCCGAGGACGTTCGTCCCCGGTGGGGCGCCTGCGGCGCGTCGGCCGGGCCGGGCGGCAGATGGCCGAGTCACGTCCTGGGATGTGTGGGGAACGTGTGCACGGTGTTACGGAAGGGGCGACGTCCGGTGCAGGAGCAACAGCGCCACGTCGTCCGGCCGGGACCGCCGCTCGGTCACGTTCAGCGTGAGCAGGTCGGCCAGCCGCTCCAGCGCGGGCGCCGCGCCGACCCGGGTCGGGCCGGTCTGCCGGGCCCACAGCTCCAGCCCGCCGAGCATCCGCTGCACCGACTCGTCGTAGTCCTCCTCGCGGTCCTCGACCAGCCCGTCGGTGTACACCAGCAGCGTCTCGCCGACCGCCAGCCGGCCGACCGTCAGCGGGTACGGCTGCCCCGGGTCCACGCCCAGCGGCGGCCCGCCCGGCAGATCGAGCTCGACGGCCCTGCCGTCCGCGATCCGCACCGGCGCGGGATGCCCGGCCCGGGCCGCGGTCAGCGCGCCGTCGGCCGGGTCCAGGGCCAGGAAGAGACAGGTCGCGAACAGGTCGGTGTCCAGCTCGGTCAGCAGCCGGCTGGTCCGGGCCAGCGTGGCGGCCGGATCGTGCCCGTCCGTCGCGTACGCCCGCAGGCCGCTGCGCAGCTGGCCCATCACCGCCGTCGCCTCCGCGTTGTGGCCCTGGACGTCGCCGATCACCAGCCCGATCCGGCCGTCCGGCAGCCTCAGCAGGTCGTACCAGTCGCCGCCGATCTGCATGCCCTCGGTGCTCGGCAGGTAGCGGGCGGCACTGGCGATCCCGGGCAGCCGGGGCAGGGTGCGCGGCAGCATCGCGCGCTGCAGCTCGGTGGCGCGGTGGTGGTGGGTGTCGTACAGCCGGGCCCGCTCCAGGGACTGCGCCAGGATCCCGGCGAACGCCGAGTACAGGGTGCGGTCCTCCCGGCCGAACGCCCGCTCGGCGGAGAAGGTGATCAGGCAGGAGCCCACCTGCCGCCCGGAGGCGACCAGCGGCAGCACCGCCCAGGAGGCCGGGGTGAGCGGGCCGTGCCGGCCCCGGTCCGGGCCGGGCTCGCTGAACAGCGGGGCCGAGCGGGTCAGCGCGTGCTGCATCACGTTCTCGGAGAGGTCCGCCAGCCGGGTCAGCTCGGTGCGCCTGGGCCCGCCGTACACGGTGTGCGAGACGGGCAGCAGCTGGCCCTCGTCCACCAGGTCCAGGACGATGCTGGCGGCGCCGAACGCCGGGCGGGCGACGTCCGTGACGGCGGTGGTGACGTCCCGGACGGTCACCGCCCGCGACAGCGACCGGGTGAGCGCGAGCAGCAGCGCCGTCCGGGCCCCGGCCGGGGTGGACTGCTCCTCGGGCTGCTGTCCGGCCTGCTGCCCGGGGTGTTCCCGGTCCCGGTCCCGGCCGCGGCCCTGGCCCCGGTCGGAGAGCAGCCCGGCGACCCGGACCGGCCGGCCGTGGACGTCCAGCATCACCTCGCCGGTCTCCTCGATCCGCGCCACCCTGCCGCCCCCGCGCAGCACCCGGTACCCGATCCGGTACCACCCGCCGGTGGTGAGCGATTCGGCGAGCGCCGCCTGCACGTCCGGCAGGTCCTCCGGGTGGACGATCCGGTCCAGCTCCGGGGCGGAGCCGTCGGCGGTGGCGGGCTGGCCGGTGACCCGGAACGCCGCGGCGTCCCAGTAGCTCTCGCCGGTGACCAGATCGCGTTCGAAGGCGCCGTGCCCGGCCGCCCGGACGGCGAGCGACAGCATCGGGTGGGCCAGCCCGGCGGGGAGGCTGCCGGCCCCGTCCGGCGGCGCCCCGGCCGGATCCTGGGGTATCCGGGCGTCCGCGTGGTCGAGCAGGTGGGACAGCCGGTGGGCGCAGGCCTCGCCGATGGTCTCCAGGACGTCCAGGTCGCGGCGGGGGACGGTGCCCCGGTGGGCCAGCGCGAGGGCGAGGACGCCGACCGGCCGCTCGTCGACGACCATCGGCAGGGCGATCACGGCGACCATGCCGGTGCCCATGCCGGCGTTCTTGTTCGGGTAGTCGACGCTGGTGTGCTCGGGACTGAGCAGGTAGGGGCGGCGTAACCGCAGGGCCATCGCGGCGGGGAGGTCACCGGCCGGATCGACGATGCTGTAGCGCTCGTGGGCCCAGTCCGGCAGCCCGTGCGAGGCGGTCAGCCGGAGCATTCCCGCGGAATCCAGCAGGTAGAGCGCGGAACCCTCGCCGGTGATCCAGCCCGGCCCCTCGGCGAGGACGGTGCCGAGCAGTTCGGCGGCGCTGGTGCAGCCGAGAAGTAAGCGCACGCAGCGCATGGGGCTGCGGGCGGTGGGACTGCTGCGCGGCGTCCGGCTCTCGTCCTCGGAGGGGGGAACCCACGGCGAGGTCAGGTCCATCGGATACCCGGCCTTTCCGCTCTCGGGGGGTGGGTGCCCTCTGGGTGCCCGAACGGGCACTTAATTCTTCATACCTTATTTCTCAAGCGGGTGCTGAAGCGGGTGAATGGTGACCCAGACGGCGCACCAGCACCAGCGTCCGGTCGTCCGCCGCGTCCCGCGCCACCGTCCGGACCAGCCGCTCCGCCGCACCCCGGGTGAGCTGCTGCTGCGTCCGCCACGGCCGCACCACCGGCTCGGCCGCCGCCAGCAGCCGACCCACCCCCTCGTCCAGGTCCCGACCCGGCACCTCCACCAGGCCGTCACTGAACAGCAGCAGCGAATCGCCCCGCCGCAGCCGCCCCGACACCGCCGGGTACAGCACGCCCGACACCAGCCCCAGCGCCGGACCGCCGTGCCCCGACCGCGCCCAGCCGCCGCCGTCCGCCCGGCGGAACTGCGCGGGCGCCGGATGGCCGGCGTTGAACAGCCGGTAGTCGCCCGTCGCCGGACGCAGCGCGAGGTGCACCGCCGTCGCGAAGTCGTCCTCCCAGCCCATCCGCACCAGATGGTCGTTGGCCGCCGGCAGGAACGCCTCCGGCGGCACCCGCCCCAGCAGCATCGCGAACGCGCCCGACAGGTGCGTCGAGCGGGCCGCCGCCCGGCTGCCCTTGCCCGACACGTCCACCAGCAGCAGTTCCAGCAGATCCTCCTCGGGGCGGTGCGCGCACAGTAGGAAGTCACCCGAGAACGAGGTGTCGCCGGCCGGCGCCAGCGCACTGTCGAAGTGCCAGTCGAGCAGCCGCTCCGGAAGCCGGGCCAGCGTCCGGGTGTGCTCGGCCAGCTCCAGCAGCATCGAATCGCCCTGCGTCCCGCGCAGACCCAGCCGGTGCCGGAACCGGTTCGCGGCCAGCACCGTCACCGCGGTCGCGGCCAGTACCAGCGTCACCCCGATCCGCACCCCGAGCGGATCCCGCACCACCGCCCCCAGCACCCCGCCGGCCAGCGCCGCGCACACCAGCACCAGCAGCTGCCCGCGCCGCAACAGCAGCCCGCCGACCACCAGCGGCAGCACCAGCGCCGACGGCGGCCAGCTGTACGGCAGCACGATCGGCAGGACGCTCAGCACCGCCGTCACCCCGAGCAGCACCCCCAGCGCGTACCGCGCGGCCCGGGCGTTCCCGTCCAGCAGCCGCAGGTACCACCGCCGCGCCCTCGCTATCGGTGCGGGCACGTGGACCTCCGCCAAGGGGTCGGCGGTCCCCTGTCATGACCACCAGTCAGCCCGGCCACACTAACCCGTCCACCCCCACCACCCCCAGGCCGCTGCCTGCCCGCCGCACGGGAAGTCGGCGGGTCCGACTTCTCGCGCATGTGTCACCCGGGGCGCTGGCCGTTCCGTCGTCGTGGGAGGCCGGGCGGGTCGTGCCGCGGCCGGTGCGGTGGCCGGTGTCTCAGGGGGTGGGCCAGGTGCGGAGGCCGGTGGTGAGGAGGGTGATGAGGCGGCTCTGGGTGGTGGCCAGGTCTTCGGCGAGCTGGAAGCCGCCGCCGATGGAGAGGGAGGCGAAGCCGTGGGCGACGGAGCGGACGGTGCGGGCGGCGTGGATCGCCTCCGCGCCGTCGAGGCCGTACTCCCGCAGGACGGCGATGATCACCCCGACGAGCCGGCCGGCCGCGCGGGTGAGGTCGTCGTCCGGCTGCGGGGCCTGGGGGAGGGCGTTGTAGCGGTGCGGGTGCTCGGTGGCGTACGCGTGGTAGGCGCGCAGCACGGTGGCGACGGCGTCGTCCCCGCTGCGGCCGACGGCGGCCTCGGCGAGCCGGTCGGCGAGTTCCTCGGTGACCCGGACGGCGATGAGCCGCCGCAGTTCGGTGAGGCCGCCGCTGACGTGCTTGTACAGCGACGGGGTGGCGACCCCGGCCCGGGCGGCGACGGCGGCCAGGGTGAGGGCGTCGGCGCCCTGCTCGTCGATGAGGGCGAGGGCGTGGTCGACGACCTGCTCGGGGGTGAGTCCTACTCGGGGCATGGTGTGGGCTCTCCGTCGGTGGAAGGCGTACGTGGCGGGGCGGGGCGGCGCGTGGGGGCGGGGCTGACGTGGGCGGACGGGGTGGGCGGGGCTCAGGCGAGTTCGGCGAGGAAGGGCAGCAGGGCGCCGGCGGTGGCCTGCGGGTTGTCGGCCATCGGGTAGTGCCCGGATCCGTCGATCATGACCTTCCGCGCGTTGAGCGCGGCGGCCTGCCGGTCGGCGACGGCTTCCGGCTTGGGGAAGTCGGGGTCCTTGCTGCCCATGATGACGAGCGAGGGGCAGCGGACGGCCGCGGTCCAGCCGACGGGCGCGGAGTCCCCGCCGACGTGTCCGCGGGTGGCGGTCTTTCGGCCGGGGGTGCGCATGGCGGCGACGAGTCCGGCCACGTACGTGTCGAAGTCGGCGGGCTTGGCGCCCGGGTAGGCCAGCTTGCGGTGGTAGAGGCCCCAGAAGGCGGGCGAGTGGACGGTCAGGGCGCCCATGACGCGGAGGGCGCCGCGCATGAGGGCGCCGGGCGGGGGGTTCTCGACGAAGGCGTCGATCAGGGCGATGCCGGCGACCCGTTCCGGGGCGTCGCCGGCGGCCTTGACGACTGTCGCGCCGGTGTAGGAGTTGCCGACCAGGACGGCGCGGCCGATGCCGAGGTGGTCGAGCAGGGCGAGGACGTCGGTGGCGATGGCGGCGGGGGAGTAGTCGTCCCAGATGATCGAGGATTCGCCGAAGCCGCGCAGGTCCATGGTGATGACCCGGCGGCCGGCGGCGGCCAGCAGCGGGTGGAGGTGCCGGTAGGCGGCGCGGGTGTCGAGCATTCCGGGGAGCAGCACGACGGGGGTGCCGTCGCCCTGCCGGGTGTCGTCGTAGGCGAGGCGGCCGCCGGTGACGTCGAGGTACTGGGTGGTGGGGGCGCTGGTGGCGTTCATGGTGGGCCTCCGGGGGCTGCCGGTGCGGGCTTCGGCGTGCTGCCGATAGCCATAAAGCTAAGGCTAATAGCCTTAGCCGTCAAGCCTTCGCACCCTGTGGGGCGGGGGAGGTCAGTGGTGAGTGCCTGAATGAAGGGCCGTCCGTTGACGTCCGATCACGTGAGGTGGCGTCAATGGTGTTCAAGCGTGCCCAAGGGGCCCAAGGGGGACAAAACGCCCTTCGCGTCCCAGAGTGCCCCGCCTGTCTCCGGTCGTCCCGGGCGAACGGCTTGGAATCAGGGCCTCCTAGGATTAACGTTTGATAACGCAGCGCGGTCCTCAACGCCGTACCCAGACGGCACCGTGCGCCGTCGCCTAATCCCGCCGACCGGCCTCCGGGCAGGTCAGGGAGCCGGGGAACCACGTTCCTTGGGGTGAATCGGCGGGGCTTCGGCCCAGCCGTAGGAGACCTTCCTGCTCCGAACCCGTCAGCTAACCCGGTAGGCGCGAAGGAAGGAAAGGAGCGCGCCTCCGTGGCGTCGACGCACACCCCGGCACACCCGGCCGGCCTCGCAGCAGGTACCCGGCTCCTCGACCACCCCGGCCCGGACGGCCCCGAGTACGCGGGCCCGGACGCCGAGACCAACCGGCACCGGATGCCGCGTCAGGTCCGTGGGACCTCCCCGCTGCTCGGCGTCACCGCCGTCGCCGCGACCCTGGGCGCCACCGGCTTCGCCTCCGCCACCCCGGCCGCCGCCCCCGCCATCGAGACCCCGGACGAGACCCCGGTCGCCCTCTCCGCCGACCCCGGCCTCGCGCTCGCCGCCCGCATCCAGCTGCAGGCCGACAGCCAGCGCACCGCCGCCGAGGAGGACGCCCGCGTCCAGGCCGCGAAGGAGGCGGAGGCCAAGGCCGCCGCCAAGGAGGCCGAGGCCAAGCGGGCCGCCGAGGAGGCCGAGCGGGCCAAGGCCGCCGCCCTCACCCTGCCGGTGCGCGACTACCACCTCACCGCCCACTACGGCCAGAGCGCCCGCTACTGGGCCCACCTGCACACCGGCCTGGACTTCGCCGCCGACACCGGCACCCCCGTCTACGCGGTCGGCCAGGGCACCATCACCTCGGCCGGCTGGTCCGGCTCGTACGGCTACCGGATCGTCGAGACCCTGCCCGACGGCACCGAGATCTGGTACTGCCACCTCTCCTCGATCATCAAGGGCTCCGGCAAGGTCGGCTCCGGCCAGCAGATCGGCAAGGTCGGCGCCACCGGCAACGTCACCGGCGCGCACCTGCACGTGGAGGTCCGCCCCGGTGGCGGCGCCCCCGTCGACCCGGAGACCTGGTTCCAGCAGCGCGGCCTCAACCCCTGACGCACCCGCGAAGCCCCGGCCGCCGGAACCGAAAGGCACCGGCGGCCGGGGCTTCGCCGCGTCACTCCTGCGCCGGGTCCGCCGGGTCCGCCGGGTCCGCCGGGTCGGCCGGCCCCGCCGGGTGCGCGTCGGACTCTTCCTGCGCCGGCCCCGCCAGCTCCTCCAGGCGGGCGTCGAACTCCTCCTGCGCCAGCCCCGCCAGGTACGCGTCGATCTCCTCCTGCCCCGGCTCCGGCGCGAGGTCCGGGAACTCCTCCACCAGCAGTCGCGGCAGCCCGGGCACCGTCCACTCCCCGTACAGGTCGAGCGCGGCCTCCACCGCCGCCTCCTCGAACGCCCCGAAGTCCCCGGCCAGTTCGTCCGGCATCGGCCGCCCCAGCGCGGTCAGCTCGGTCAGGTTGCGGTAGCTGCGCCGCATCAGGCCCTGCTCCAGCAGCCGACGCGCGCCGTCGGTGGCCATGCCGACCGAGATCACCCGGGTCGGGCTCCAGCCCTGCTCGTCCACCTCGTCCAGCCAGCCGGTCTGCGCCAGTGCGGCGAACCTGGCCAGCCGCTCCTCCTGCGCCAGCTCCCGGAAGCCGGTCAGCCACTCCCGCACCGCCTCCGGATCCGTGACGTCCGCCCCGTACGCGTGCAGCAGCAGCGCGTACAGCCGGGGCCAGGTCACCAGGTCGGCGCGGCGCAGCAGCCCGGCCGCGACCTCGCCCTGCCACTCGGCCTCGGCGTGCAGCCGCTCCTGGCGCTTGGCGTTGAGCCGCTTGGCGGCCCGCTGGTGGTCGGTCAGCAGCCGGACGGCGGCGCCGTACGCGAACGGGTCCGCCTCCGGTTCGGGTTGGACGTACAGGTAGAGCCGCTCGTACAGCAGGTGCTCCACCGCGTTCGAGGTCAGTTCGGGCCAGCCGTCGTGCATCCTGCCCTCGCCCAGCTCCAGCAGGGCCAGCACCGCGCGCAGCGGCGCTTCGGCCACCGGGGTGCGGTCCTCTTCCGCCGCCCAGGCGAGCAGGTCGGCGGCCCTGGTGCGCGGGGCGAGCCGCAGGTCTTCGTCGTTCATAGCTCGAACGGTAACCGCTGGCCGGGAGTAGGGTCGGCTGCCATGGTCCCCGTACGACTCACCGGCCCCCGGCTGGCCATCCGCGAGTATCACCACACCCCCGGCGACGTGGACGCGCTGCACGGGCTGTTCGGCGACCCGGAGGTCACCCGCTACCTCCCCTTCGAGCCGCGCGACCGCGAAACCTGCGCCGACCAGATCGAGCTCTACCTGGAGGAGGCGATGGCGCCGGAGCGGGACACCTACCGGCTGGCCGTCACCCGGCGCGACGACGCCGAGGACCCGGTGGACGCCGTGCCGATCGCCCACGCCTCCCTCACCCTCGGCAAGCACCGCTCCGCCCACCTCGGCTACGTGCTGGGCCGCGACGTCTGGGGCCGCGGCTACGCGGGCGAGATCGCCGGCCTGCTCTGCGAGCTCTCCTTCGAGGCCCTCGGCGTGCACCGGCTGGCGGCCCGGGTCGACGTGGACAACGCCGCCTCCGCCAAGGTGCTCCTCCGGCTCGGGTTCCAGCTGGAGGGGCGGGTCCGGCACGACCTGTACAAGGGCGGCGCCTGGTCCGACTCGTACCTGTACTCGCTGCTCGCCGACGAGTGGACCGGCGCGACCGGCTGACCTTTCGGCGCGGACGTCCGGCGCGGACATCTGGCGCGGACATCTGGCGCGGACCCGGGGCAGGCCTGCCAGGTCAGGCCCGGGGGGTTAACCCCACCCCCGATCCGCCAGGCCTCCGGATCCTCCCCGGCCCGCCGTTCGACCAGACTGATGCCATCAGCAGCCGAGAACGAGGGACCGGGGCCGGGACATGAGCATCAGCCGAAGCACGCAGGACCGCGAGTGGGACGTCCTCGGTGGTTACGGCGACGACCCGCGTCCCGCTCGGGCCCACCGGACCGAGGAGCCGCCGGCCGTCTGGCGGGCGCCGTTCTCCAAGCACTACTACCGCGAGATCGGCTACACGCTCACCGGCCTGCCGCTGTCGGTCATCGGCTTCTCCGTCTCGATCATCCTGTTCTGCATGGGGGTCGGCACCTTCGTCACCGTCCTCGGCCTGCCCGTGCTCGCCCTCCTGACCACCGTCGCCCGCGGCATGGGCCGGATGGAGCGGGCCCGGGTGCGCGGCATGCTGGCCCTGGACGTGCCCGCCCCGGCGCCGGTGCGCCAGACCCGCCCGGGCACCTGGGGGGCGATCACCGCGCGGCTGGCGGACCCGGCCGGGTGGAAGGCCGCGTTCTACCAGGTGGTGATGTTCCCGTGGGCGGTCCTCAGCTTCGCCCTGTCGCTGGTGTTCCTGCTGCTCGGCTGGGCGATGGCGCTGTACCCGCTCTACCAGTGGGTCTTCCCGGCCTTCACCCCGTGGCGCGGGTACCGGCTCTTCGACTTCTACGACAGCGACAACGTCCAGCACGTCTACTACGTCGAGGGGGCCTGGCAGATCGCCGGCTTCTCGCTGGTCGGGGTGCTGCTCATCATCCTCACCGCCCAGCTGGTCCGCGGCCTGACCAACGTGAACCGGGCCGCCGCCCAGGGCCTGCTCGGCCGCTGAACCCCGCGGGCCTTCCCGGTCCCGCCCGCTTCCCCGGTCCCGCCCGCCTCACCGGCCCCGCCCGCGCCCCGGACGTGCTCCGGATGCGGACGGGGCCGGCCCGTGTTCGGATGGCCGGGTGGCCGCCGCACACACCCCCGCCGACCCGGGCGCCCTGGGCCGGGACATCCTGGTCACCTCCCGCCCGCTGGACGAGTACTGCGACCTGTTCGACCTCACCCGGGCCCAACTCGCCGCGCTGCCGGGCCCAGTGCTGGACTGCCCGGGCGGCGCGGCCGGCCTGGCCGCCGAGGCGCGCCGGCTCGGCTGCCGGGTGATCGCCGCCGACCCGGCGTACGCGCTCCCCGCACCCGAGGTCGCGGCCCACGCGCTGGCGGCCCGGGCGTCGATGGCCACCGCGATGGCCGCCCGCCCGCACCTGTACCCGTCGCCGCGCTCCTGCCGACCGGACCGCTACCTGCGCAGCTGGGACCGCGCCCGCCGCCTGTTCGCCGCCGACTCGGCCGCGCACCCGCAGCAGTACGTGGCCGCCGCGCTGCCCCGACTGCCGTTCGCGGACGGCGCCTTCGCGCTCACCCTGAGCGGCTACCTGCTCTTCGCCTACCCCGAACTGTTCGGCCCTGAGCGGCAGTTGGCCGCCCTGGTGGAACTCGTCCGGGTGACCTCCCCGGACGGCGAGGTCCGCGTCCAGCCGCTGCACGACGGCCACGGCCTCCGCTGCGCCCACCTCGACCCGCTGCGGTACGCGCTCGGCGAGCGCCGCGTCGCCAGCGAGATCCGCCGCTTCCCCCGCGCCGCGGACGGCCGCACCCGCCGCGTCCTGGTCCTGCGGTCCGCCGACCACCGCCGCCGGTCCGCCGCCGAAAAGTAATGGTCTCTCCTGGTTAGCACCCCTATACTCGCCCGCATGAGCGAGACGACCATCAGGCGCGCCGGGGCGGCCGACGCCGACCGGCTCACTGAGCTGATCCAGGCCTCCACCGCCTACCGCGGCGACTACGCGGCGATGATCGACGGCTACCGGGTCACCCCCGAGTACGTCGCCCGGCACGAGGTGTTCCTGGCCTCGGACCCGACCACCGACCGACTGCTCGGCTTCTACGGCCTGATCCGCGAACCGGCCGAACTGGACCTCATGTTCGTCGCCGACGAGGCCCAGGGGCTCGGCATCGGGCGGAAGCTGATCGCGGACATGCTGGAGCGCGCCCGGGCGGCCGGGATCGCCTCGGTCAAGGTGGTGTCCCACCCGCCCGCCGAGGGCTTCTACCTCCAGATGGGCGCCGAGCGCACGGGCACCCGCCCGCCGCAGGTCAAGACGCCCTGGGAGCAGCCCGAACTGCGCTTCACCGTCAAGGAGTTCAGCAGCTAGCTGTGGTCGCCCGCCGACGGAGCCGACGGAGCCGACTGGACGGGCTGAGCGGGCTGGACGGGCTGAGCGGGTGGGGCCGACTGTCCCGACTGTCCCGACTGTCCCGGTTGGGCAGGCTCGACGGGTGGGGCCGGCTGCGTCGGGACGAAGGCCGTCGCCTCCAGCCGGGACAGGATCTTCTCCGCCAGCCAGCTGCGGTCCGACCCGTACGGGATCCCCTCCGGCAGCACCAACTGCCCGGCCACCGCGTCCCGCAGCCGCTGCGCCTCGGCGCCGGGCAGCCGGGAGAGCAGCCCCCGGGCGGCCAGCAGCGCGTGGTACTGCTCGAAGCCGGAGCGCGGGCGCTCGATCGCGTCCAGCAGGCTCGGCAGGTCGGCCAGCGACGGGTCGCCCTGCATCAGCGCGAGCGCCTGGATCCGGCGGCCCTCGGAGCCGTCCGCGTACAGCGCCCGCACCTGGTCGGCGGTCAGCGCCGAGCGGCGCGCGGTCGAGCGGACCTCGGCCACCACGCCCTCCGGCCCGGACGAGGGCGAGGAGGCGGGCGGCAACTGCGCGGCCAGCGCGGCCGACTGCTCCGCGCTGCCCCCCAGCAGCCCGAGCTGCTGCATCGCCCGGACCCGCAGGTCGTCGGCGCCCACCTTGTCGCCCCGCCGGTCGCGGTCCTGCCCGGCGAGGAAGAGGTCCAGGGCCTGGTCGGCGTCGGTCAGCACCTGCGGCAGCGCGAGCCTGGTCACCAGCCAGCCGGCCAGGAAGCCGAAGACCACGAAGTACAGCACCAGTGCCGCCGCGAACGGCACCGCGGCGTCCTCCCCGCCCAGCGCGGGGGCCAGTGCGGTGCCGAGCTGGTGCAGCCGCTCGCCGAGCGAGCCGAGCTGGGTCAGCCCGACGCCCAGCAGCACCTTGGTCAGCCAGTCGGACACCTGCTCCAGGTTGGTGTTCGGGGCGTACGAGCCCTGCGGTTCGCCGCTGCCGCTGCGCACCCGGGGCACCCCGAACAGGAAGCCCAGCGCGCCGCCGAGCACCGTCGAGGCCCCGGCCACCACCAACCCGCCGCCGAACGCCTGCCAGGCCTGCTCCCGGCCGAGCGAGAAGAGCAGCAGCCCGAGCAGGCCCGTCCCGGCCAGCGCCCCGGGCGCGGCCCACCGTGCCGTCCGCAGGGCCGTCGTGCCGCTCCGCCGCCGCGCCTTCGCCATCGCCTACCCCCTGTGCCCGCGCCGCTCCGCTCCGGAACCCGCGCCGACTCTAGCGCCGCGGCCCCACCGCGGGAACGACCCGGGGGCGCCCCGGGCAGGGCGCGGGTGACGACCAAGAGCGCCGGAAGACGCCGGAGAGCGGCGGAGAGCGCAGACAGCCCGCAGGCTGCTCCTCCGCGCCGGCCCGTGCACTGGCCTGGCGCCGAGGCACCGGGGATGTTCCGGTGGGCCTGCGGGCCGGGTGACTGCTATGGATTTCGCCTGCCGGAGGCCTCAGGCCTCACCCCGCGCAGGCAGGGGCGGCTCTAGCGAGCAGCCACCTCAAGCATCCTGATGGAACTCAATTCAGGATCACCTCCCTTCAGTGTGCCGCCACGATAGGCAGCCCACCGGCCGGAGGGCAACGGATTTATCGGTGGCCCGCCCGGCAGCCGACGGCCGGGCCGCCGTCGTTCGGGCCGCCGTCGTTCGGGAGGTCTCCGCTGACGAGGGCCCAGGTCCTGTTGCGGCTTCGCGGCAGAACGTTCCTTCGCCGTGCCGGGGAACGCGAAAGGCCCGGAGGACGAATCCTCCGGGCCTTTCGTTGCTACTGAGTAGCGGGGACAGGATTTGAACCTGCGACCTCTGGGTTATGAGCCCAGCGAGCTACCGAGCTGCTCCACCCCGCGTCGGTAAACACAACAATACGGGGAAGTCGCCGAGATGGGAAATCGGTTCTTCAGACCACCCTGGCGGAGCGCCTGTCGCGCCGGGCGGCGTGCCGGGCAGCCCGGGACCTGGCCCAGGCCGCGAAGCAGACCAGCGCGGCGAAGCAGGGCACCATCAGCGCCCCGTACACCACCAGGAAGCCGTCCGTGCCGAGGTCGGCGGCGGCGTTCCAGGTGCCGTGCAGCGCCATCGCCAGCAGCAGCCCGGTCGGCGCGGCCAGCCGGGCCAGCCAGCGCCGACCGGTGGTCAGGGCGACGGCCAGGCCGATCCCGGTGAGCGCGGTGAACAGCGGGTGCGCGAAGGGGGAGAGCAGGGCGCGCAGCACGAAGGTCTGCACGGTGCCGTCGAAGTCGCGCAGGCTGGGCGGATCGCCGAGGCCGATGCTGTCCAGCCGCTGCCGCTGGTCGGTGGTGAACGCCCGGCCCAGGTAGAGGGCGTTCTCGGTGAAGGCGAAGCCGCAGGCGGTCATCCCGCCGAGCACCACCCCGGCCGCCAGGGTGCGGGGCCGGGAGCGGCGGTGCGGGCCGCCGCCGGAGGGCGGGGCCGGGCGCAGGTACGGCAGCGGGCGCAGGTACGGGCGCAGCCGCAGCCGGCCCCGGGCGTGCGGACCGGCCGGGCGGCGGGCGTACGTCCGGGGGAGCCGGGGGGCCGGCAGCCGGTGCAGCAGCGGAGCGCAGGGGCGGCCGGTGCGGCGGCCGTGGCAGCGCAGCCGCTGGCCGAGCGGCAGCAGCAGCACCAGCAGGGCGGTGGCCTTGGCGGTCTCCTCGATCAGCGGGGTGGCGATGCCGGCGCCCAGCAGTTCGCCGAGCGGGCCCTGGTGCGAGGTCAGGTAGCTGGCGGTCCAGTTGTTGGCCACGATGGCGACGGTGGTGGCCGCGCAGGCGCCCCAGCCGAGGCAGAACACGGTGTGCCGCAGCGGCACCCGGGCGGTCAGGTTGAGCCAGGCCAGGGCGCCGAGCACGAACGGCAGCGGCACCATCGCCAGGCCGACGCCGACCAGCAGTCCGACGGTGCCGGTCTGCCGCTGGACCAGGTGCAGGATCAGCACCCCGCAGCCGGCCAGGGTCAGTACGGCGGTGGCGGTGACGGAGGAGACCGCCACCGAGCGGCCGCGCCGGGGCGGTGCGGCGGCTCCGGCCGGTGGCGGTGGCGGTGAAGCGGCGCCGGCCCGGGGCACGAGGCGGTGGGCCCGGCGCCTCCGGGGCCCCGGGATGGTCCGGGTGTCGCCGGTGCGCGGGACCGTCTCCGGTGCGTCGGCGGCGGCCTGGACGGTGGCCCGGGACCCGCCGCCGGCCGGGCTGCCCATGCGGCACAGGGTAGGCCACCGCACCCGCCCGTCGGGAGGACTCGGGACGAACCGTCCGTCCGGGGAACGGCCCCCCGGTCAGCGCGCGGTGGCCTGTTCGAACGGCCGACGGCGGCTCAGCGGCGGCGGAACAGCAGGTCGTGGACGACGTGCCCCTTGGCCAGTCCGGCCCGTTCGAACTTGGTGACCGGGCGCCAGTCCGGGCGCGGCGCGTAGCCGGGGATGCTGCCGTCCGGGTGGTCCGCAGGCTCCAGCCAGCCGCTGCCGTCACCCTCGGGGTGCAGGTTCTCCAGCTCCGGCGAGGCGGACAGCACGGCCAGCATCTGCTCCGCGTACGGCTCCCAGTCGGTCGCGCAGTGCACCAGGGCGCCGGGGGCGAGCCGGGGCAGCACGAGATCCAGGAAGGACGGCTGGACCAGCCGGCGCTTGTGGTGCTTGGGCTTGGGCCACGGGTCGGCGAAGTAGACCCGCAGGCCGGCCAGCGAGGCGTCCGGCAGCATGTCGCGCAGCAGGATCACGGCGTCGCCGGCGGCCGGCCGCACGTTCCGCGAGCCGTCGCGCTCCAGCAGGCCGAGCAGGTTGCCGTGGCCGGGGGTGTGGACGTCGGCGGCGAGGATGCCCATGGCCGGGTCGGCGGCGGCCATGGTGGCCGTGGTCTCGCCCATGCCGAAGCCGATCTCCAGGGTGACCGGCAGCTCGCCGAACAGCTCCCGCAGGTCGAGCGGGCTGCCGTCGATCGGTATGCCGTAGGCCTCCCAGCCCCGGTCCAGGGCGCCCGCCTGGGCGTTGGTCATCCGGCCCCGGCGCGGCTGGAAGCTGCGGATGCGCCGCTCGCGGTGCTGGGCGTCGGTGGCCTTGTGCGGGTACATCGGCGCGGGGTAGCCGGCCGGTGCGGCGGACAACCGGGCGGACGGCGAGGGCTGGGGGATGGGGGCGGTGGCAGTCACAATTCCCCGAGTCTACGGGGCCCCCGGGCCCCTCCCGAAGGTGCTGTGACCGGGCTCATCCGCCGGCCTCCAGCGCCGCCAGCGCCCGGCGGGCCACCTCGCGGCCGATCGGCAGCGAGGCCGTGGCGGCGGGGGAGGGGGCGTTCAGCACGTGCACCGCGCGGCGCGGGGAGCGCGGGTCGGCCGGGTCGAAACCGGCGAAGGCGAAGTCGTCCAGCAGTGAGCCGTCCCGGGCCACGGCCTGGGCCCGGACCCCGGCGCCGGCCGGCACCAGGTCCTCGGGGGCGACGGCGGGCAGCAGCCGTCGCACGGCGGCGGTGAACGCCCGCTTCGACAGCGAGCGGTGCAACTCGCCCACCTCGTACCGCCAGTGCCGCCGGGCGATCCGCCAGGTGCCGGGGAAGGCCAGCGTCCCGGCCAGGTCGCGCGGGCGCACGGTGCGCCAGTCGTAGCCCTCGCGGGCCAGCGCGGGCACCGCGTTCGGGCCGACGTGCACGTCCCCGTGGACGCCCCGGGTGAGGTGCACGCCGAGGAACGGGAAGGCCGGGTCGGGCACCGGGTAGACCAGGCCGCGCACCAAGTCCCGTCGCCCTTCGGCCAGTTCGTAGTACTCGCCGCGGAACGGCACGATCCGCACCCCGGGCTCGTCCCCGGCCAGCCGGGCGATCCGGTCGCTGTGCAGCCCGGCGCAGTTCACCAGCACCTGGCAGCGCAGTTCCCCGGTGGAGGTCTGCACCGTCACGCCGTCCGCCCGCCGGGCCGCCGCCCGCAGCTCGCAGCCGAGCCGGAGCTCCGCACCCGCCTCCCGGGCCAGCCGGGCGTAGGCGGTGGCGACGGCCGGGAAGTCGCAGACGCCGGTCGTGCCGACGTGCAGCCCCGCCACCCCGGTGACCTGCGGCTCGTACCGGGCGATCCCGGCCCGGTCCACCTCGGTGACCGGGATGCCGTTCGCCCGCCCGCGCTCGGCCAGCGCCGCCAGCCGGGGCAGCTCCTCCGGGCCGGTGGCCACGATCAGCTTGCCGGTGACCTCGTACGGGACGCCCTGCTCGCGGCAGAACGCCACCAGCTCGGCGGCGCCCGCCACCGCGTACCGGGCCTTGTACGAGCCCGGCCGGTAGTAGACGCCGCTGTGGATCACCCCGCTGTTGCGGCCGGTCTGGTGGGCGGCGAAGCCGGGCTCCTTCTCCAGCACCGCGAGCCGCAGCCCCGGCCGGGCCCGGGTCAGCGCGTACGCGGTGGCGAGGCCGACGATCCCGCCGCCCACCACCAGCACGTCGAAGTCGTACGCCACCGCCCGCTCCTCGCAGTCCGCCCGGCTCCCCCCGCCGCCGATGCTGCCACGCCGGGCGGGGCCGGTCGAGGGCGCCGAGGGGCGGGCGACGGCGCCGGCCGGCGGTGTCGGGCCTGGGTGCCCGGGGCCCCTCTCGCCGGTGCACCTCAATGGCTGCCGGGCTCGCCCCCGGTCACGCCGGGGCGACCAGGACCGCGCGGGCCCGTTCGGTCAGCTCCCGGACGCGGCGCTCGCCCTGGAAGGGCTCCAGGCGGCGCAGCATCTCCACCACGTACTCCCGGCTGCGCTGGGAGGAGATCCGGCCGGCCACCTCGACGGCGCGCTCGCCGGCGGCGACCGCGGCGTCCAGGTTGCCGGCCTCGGCCTCGGCCATCGCCGAGACCACCAGGCGCAGGCCGTGCGAGCGGACGAAGCCCTCGGTGGGCTTGGCCAGTGCCTCGCGGGTGAACTGGCGGACCTTGGAGGGCACTCCGAGGTCGCGGAAGCACTCGGCGGCGTCGGCGGCGAGCCGGTCGTAGGCGTAGAAGTCGATCCACGCCGGATCGGGATCCCCGGCGCGGGCCCGTTCGAGTGCGCTCTCCGCCGCGCCGAGTGCCGTCGCGCACGCCGCCGCGTTGCGGGCCTTGGCCTGGGCCCGGGCCTCCACCAGGTGGAAGAAGCTCATCGTCCGGGCGGTGGCCAGGCCCCGGTTGCGCTCCAGGGCGGCCTGGGCGAGGTCCACCGCCTCCTCGGCGAAGCCCCGGTAGCCGGCCTGGAGGCTCATCGAGGCGAGCACGTAGCCGCCGAGCGGCACGTCGGCGGCGGCCCGGGCGAGCCGCAGGGCCTGGATGTAGTAGCGCTGGGCGGCCTCGTGCTGCCCGGTGTCGAAGGCCATCCACCCGGCCAGCCTGGTCAGTTCGGCGGTTGCGCCGAACAGCGCCCGGCCGACGGTGTCGCTGTACGAGGCCAGCAGCAGCGGGGCCGCCTCCACCCGCAGGCACTCCGGCACCATCGACGAACGCCAGTCCCCGCCGCCGTACTTGGAGTCCCAGCGGCGGGCCTCCTGGGCGGCCTCGCGGAGCTTGGCGGCGTCCGAGTGGCCGACCCGGTAGGAGGACGCCTCGCTGGGCGCGCGCGGCGCCTCCCGGGCGACCGAACCGTCCGCTGGGGTGATCAGCCAGCGGGACACCGGCGTCGCGTAGGCGGCGACCGAGAAGGTGCCGGCCAGGCTGTCGCTCCAGCGGCCGCCGCCGGGGCCGCGGCGCAGGTCGAGGTCGACCCGCCACAGGTCGGTGGCGGAGCGGACCGCCTCGGCGACGTCGCGCGGGAAGGCCAGGCCGAGTTCGGGGGCCGGGTCGGTGTCGCCGAGGCCGATCTCCTCCAGCGGCACCGGGCGGCCGAGCTTGCCGCCGATCGCGGTGGCGATCAGGTGCGGGACGGGCCCCTGCGGGACCATGCCCTTGCTGACCCAGCGGGCCACCGAGGTCTTGTCGTACCGCAGGGTCAGCCCGCGCTGGGCGCCCAGGTCGTTGACCCGGCGGGCCAGTCCGGCGTTGCTGATCTGGGCGAGGGTCAGGAGCGTGCCGAGCCGTTCGTTCGGTCCTCGTGGGCTGACGGTCATGGTGGCGGCGGCACCTCCTGCGGCCTTGTGCGCGGGGCCCGGGCGGCACCGGGCCGTAGCTGCTGTACCTAGAGTAGTCGGACGCGTTCCGACGGTTAAGAGGCCGCATTCCGGATGGCGGGATCGTGCACCCGGCGGTGCGGCGCCGGCTCCTCGCCGGGGTTGGTCCGGACCACTCGGATCGGGCCGGGGGTGCCGCGCGCCGGAGCGTCGTGCTCCGGTCCTGTGTTCACGTGCGCCCGGCCGTGCCCCCTGGCTCGACCGGCTGGTCGGCGATTCGCTGGTGGTCGTGGGTCGGCCCGCCGTCGAGGACCCGGCGGGCCGGGGGACGCCGCCGCCTCAATCCCCGCGGGTGGTGGCTGAGTCCGGGAGGGCATGCGGATGCCCTCCCGGGCTGGGCGACGCCTTTCGGCCATCTCGCGATGCCCATGTCAAAGGCGGCGCGGCGGGCGGTCCGGGCCGGGGAGGGGAAGGCCCGGCCCGCCCTGCGGACCACGCGAACACGTCAACACCCGCTGCCCGCACCGGGATCGCCGCCGGGGCCGGAACCACCCCGCGCCGGGGTCACCGGCGGAACCGGAACCGGCAACACGGGCCACGGGAGCGCCAACCGGTGGCACGATGTCTCCTGACGGCGCGCCGGTACCCGGGGCCGCCGCCACGGCACACCGCGGACCGGCGAGGAGCCGCCCGGCGGCGGACGCGCCGTACGGGTGCAGGTCCTCGTCCGGTGGAGGCGCGATGCGGTGGCTGACGGGCTGGAGCACGGGCGCGCCCCGGGCGGGCGCACCGGCGCACGAGGCACTCGGCACGGTCGCACCGATCGCCGCGCGCCCCCTGTGGACCGGACCCAACCCGCTCTGGGCCGTCGGGGACTGGCGCCCCGAGGAGATCCGCCTCGCCACCCTCCGCCCCGGCGCCCCCGCCACGGTCACCACCGGCCCCACCGCCCCCGACCCCGTCGAGGACACCCCCGCCACCCTGCGCCTCGCCGTCCTCGGCCACTGCGGCGCCACCGACGCGGAACTCGCCGCCGGCCTCGCCGCCGCCCGCGGCGGCGCCGTCCGCCACCTCACCGCCTGGCCCGGCAGCTACACCGCCGTCCTGCGCACCGGCACCCGCTCCACCCTGCTGCTCACCGACCTGGCCGGCGCCCAGCCGGTCTTCCACACCCCCTGGGCCGGCGGCACCGCGTACGCCACCGCCGCCCTCCCGCTCGCCGACCTGGTCGGCGCCCCGCTGGACACCGGCCACCTCGCCGCCCGGCTCGCCTGCCCCGAATCGCCCGAGGCGCTCGGCACCGGCACCCCGTACCTGGGCGTCCAGCGGGTGCCCCCCGGCCACGTGCTCGCCATCCGCGGCGGCCACCCCTACCTCTCCGCCTACGACGACCCCGCCGTCCGGGAGCAGCCGCGCGACGAGGCGCCCGCCGTCCGCGAACTCACCCGCGCGCTGCTGGAGTCCGTCCGCTCCCGGGTCCGCACCACCGCGCCCGCCACCGCGCCGGGTTCGGCCGGCCGCGCCCGGCTCGGTGTCGACCTCTCCTACGGCACCGCCTCCGCCACCGTCGCCCTGCTCGCCGCCGCCGTACCGCTGCCGCCGGTGCCCGCGAGCACGGGCCCGGAGCGCCTGCCGGCCGTCCGCGCCGGGGCCAGGAACGGCGCGGTCAAGGGTTCCTGGACCCGCGTCGCCGCCCAAGAACCCTCCGCCCCTGAACAGTTGGCCGCCGTCACGCTCGGCGAGACCGAACCCCCGACCACCCTCGCGCTCGCCCCCGACACCCCCCGGCTGCGGCACACCGTGCTCCACCCCGGCCCCGACACCCTCCCGTACGCCGGACTGCACGCCGACGCACCGCCCGGCCGGCTCACCGACGAGCCCGGGCCCGAACTCGTCGCCGCCGCCCGCGCCGAGGCCCGCTTCGACGTCGGCGGCACCGACCACCTCACCGGCTACGGCGCCCGCCAGGTCCTCGACGGCCACCCGGCCCGGCTCGCCGACCTCATCCGGGCCGGCCGCCCGCGCGAACTGCTGCCCCCGGTCGCCGCGCTGGCCGGTGCCGACCGGGCCGTCGTCGGCGTCCTGGCCGGCGCGCTGCGCACCCCGCTCACCGTGGTCCGGGCCGCCCACCGGCTCTCCCGGGTCCGGTACGCCGAGGCGCTGGACGACGCCGCCGCCAAGCTGACGGCCCGCCATCTTCCGGGCAACGGCCGCACGGCGGGCGACCGTTCGGCCGGCGACCTCGCCTGGTGCGTCCCCGGCCCGGCCGCCCGCTGGCTGTCCGACGAGGCGCTCTCCTCCGTCGCCCTCCGGCTGCGACTGGCGGCGCGCAGACCGGCGCCCGACGAACGCCCGGGCGCACACCGCGCCCGGCACGCCCTCTACCGGCACGCGCGCTCCTACCGCACCCTCGTCCACGCCGCCGAACAGCCCGGCCAGCGGCTGCACGCGCCGTTCCTCGACAACCAGGTGGTCCGCGCCGCCCGCCTGCTCCCCGACGACGTCCGCCTCCAGCCCGGTGCCCGGCACGCCCTCCTGCACGCCGTCCTCACCGGCGCCGGTCGCACCGACCTGCCCCCCGACTGGGGCCGCGGCCCCCGCCCCGACCGCACCGCCCCCGCCCGGGCCGGCCTGCGCCTCGCCGCCGACGGCCTCGCCGAACTCTTCGACGCACCCCTCCTCGCCGAAGCCGGCCTCATCGACCTCCCCGCCGTCCGCGCCGGCCTCGCCGACCCCGCCACCCCCCTCTCCCCGGCCGCCCTGGCGGGCCTCGCCGACCTGGTCTCCACCGAACTCTGGCTCCGCCGCATCCGCGCCCGCCGCCACGGAGCCTGCTGGACCGGCCTTCCCCTGGCCCAACCCCCGGCCCTCAGCCCCGTCCGTCCCTCCTGACCCCGCCGGGCGCGCCGCGCGCCCCACGCCCCCGCGCCGCGCCCGCCGCGCCCGGCCGGGCGGCGGGGTCCGGGAGCCGGAGCAGGTGATGATGGCGGGCAACGAGTCCGTCGGTGAGGAGAGCCGTGGTGGCCAGCGTGAGCCCGGAGCAGTCCGTTCCCGTCGTGCTGTCGGTGCTGGGGCGGCCGCCGACGGGGCGCCCGCCGGGGGTGCTGGCCGCATGCGACGGGTCGGACGGGTCGCTGTGGGCGTTGGACCGGGCGATGACCGAGGCGGAGCTGTTCGGGCTGCCGCTGTACGTGCTGGCCGTGGTGAACCCGGCGCCGGCCGGCTATCCGCCGGGGATGGCGGAGCTGGTGCAGGAGAGCGTCGAGACACTGGTGGAGAGCATGGCGGACGGGCTGCGCCGGGCGGTGGTGGCCGTGCAGGGGCAGCGTTCCCGGCCGTACGCGGGGGAGATGTCGCTGCACGTGGTGCTGGGCAACGTGATCGAGGTGCTGCTGGAGGCCTCGACCCGGCAGCACACGCTGGTGCTCGGCACGCGGGGGAACGGGGGGTTTGCGCGGCTGCTGCTGGGTTCGGTGAGTTCGGCGGCGGTGCACCACGCGGCCTGCCCGGTGCTGGTGGTCCCGGCGCCTGCGGAGGGCTGACCCGGGGCGGGGCCGGTGCGCTGACCAGCCCGGCTCGGGGCGCTGACCAGGGAGGCTGACCGGGGTGCCGGGAATGTACCGAGATGGTTCATCGTTCACCTATCCCGACACCCGTCCCCGCCCCACCCCTGGAGTCCCCTCATGAAGGTCGAGATCTGGTCCGACATCGCCTGCCCGTGGTGCTACATCGGTAAGCGCCGCTTCGAGCAGGCCCTGGAGGGCTTCGCCGGCAAGGAGGGCGTCGAGGTGGTCTACCGGCCGTACCAGCTGGTCCCGGACGCGCCGGCGACGGCGAGCCCGCACCGCGCGTGGCTGGCCGAGCGCTACGGCCCGCAGTCGGTGGCGATGGACGCGCGGGTGGCCGAGCTGGGCCGCGCCGAGGGCATCACGTACGACTTCGACGCCGCGCTGCACGCCAACACCTTCCTGGGCCACCGCCTCCTGCACCTCGCCGAGACCGAGTACGGCGCGGCCGTCCAGGGGCGGCTGAAGGAGGAGCTGCTGAAGGCGCACTTCACCGACGGCGTCGACGTCGGCGACCGCGCCGCGCTGACCGACGTCGCGGTGGCGGCCGGCCTGGACCGGGCGCGGGTCACCGCCTACCTGGCGGGCGACGAGGGCGCCACCGAGGTGAGCGCGCAGCTGGCCGAGGCCCGGGAGCTGGGCATCACCGCCGTGCCGACCTTCGTGTTCGAGGGCAAGTGGGCGGTGCAGGGCGGCCAGGACGAAGAGACCTTCCGCAAGGTGCTGGAGCAGGTCGCCGCCGAGATCGGCGAGACCCGCCCGGCGCCGGTGCAGGTCGCCCCGGCGGGGGAGGCCTGCGCGGACGGCTCCTGCGCGATCTGACCCCGCACAGCCCCACCCCGCACAGCCCCCGCCGAGGCCCGTTTCAGGAACACCTGAAGCGGGCCTCGGCCCAGTCCGCCACGTTGAGCGCCGACCAGATCCCGTGTACCGGGGTGACCACCAGCCGGATCGACTTCTGCCCGGCCAGCGACACGTGCACCGGTGCCGCGTCGTCCCCAGCGGCGAGCGGGGAGGAGCGCCACAGGGTGCTGCCGTCGCCGCCCTGGACGGAGAAGACCACGCCGCCCGGCGAGAGCGTGGCGTCGTCGACCCCGGCGACCGCGTCGAAGGACGTGCAGCTGCGGTTGAGGTCGATCAGGGTGGTCGCCGGGGCGCGCACGGTGATGGCGTGCCCGTGGCGTTCGCCGCCGATCCAGGCGCTGTCGTGCTGCCAGAACCAGTCGCTGCCCTTCTGCCAGATGCTGGGGCCGGGCGGCGGCACCCGGTTGTTGCCGGGCTTGACCACGGGCAGTGAGTCGGCCCAGAAGTCGGCGGGCGCGGGCGGCGCGGGCGGGGTGACCGTCGGGGTGGGCAGCGGCGGCACGGTGGGCGTGGGGACGACGGGGATGACCGGCGGCTCGGGCGTGGGCAGCGGCGGCACGCTGGGCGTCGGCACGACGGGGACGGTCGTGGCCGGCGGCGTGGGGGTCCGCTTGGGCGTCGTCGAGCTCGGCGTGACCGGCGACGCGGCCTTCGTCGTGGTCTGGGCGGCTGCCGGGGCGGCTGTCGGGGCAGGCGTCGACCGGGTGACTGGCGTCGCGCTCGGGCTCGGGTTCGGGCTCGGCTCGGACGGTGCCGGGGCGGCCGCGGCGCTGCTGGGCGCCGGGTCGGCGGGCGCGGGCGGCGCGGGTGCGGGGGCCTGCGGCCGGGGGGTGGCGGGGGCGCCGGCGGCGGGGGGCGCGGCCGTGGGGGGCTTGGGCTCGGGTGAGCCGGTGAGCGCGTACGCGGCGACGGCGGCCGCGGCCACCGCGACGGCGGCGGCGATCCCGGCCTTGGCGGCGGTGCCCAGGCCCTCGCCGGCCGCGGCGCCGGCCCCGGCCCCGCTTCCGCCGGAGGCCGCACCGGCGCCCGCACCCGCTCCGCCAGCTGCACCCGCTCCACCCGCACCCGCGGTTCCGGAGGTGGCCGCCGCGGTGCCCGCAGCCGCACCGCCGACCGCGGCGACCCCGCCGACGGCCGCCGCGGCGGCGCTGAACCCGCCGACCCCGATCCAGACGAGCACGCCGCCGGGCAGCAGCGCGCGCAGGCCGGTGTTGATCTCGGTGAGTTCGAGGCAGGCGGCCGTGCAGCGGTCGCACTCCTGGAGGTGCCGTCCGACCTCCGCCGAGGCGCGCTTGCGCAGCGATCCGCGCGCGTACGCGCCGAGCCGGTTGGCGTACGCCTCGCAGGTGCGGTCCTGGCTGCCGGAGACGTGCGCCTGGAGGAAGGCGGCGGCGAGCCGGTCGCGGGCCCGGTGGGCCTGGACGGCGGTGGCGTTGGCGGTCTTGCCGAGCATCACGGCGACGGTCTTCGGTGACTCCCGTTCGACCTCGGTGTGCCAGAGCACCATCCGGTCGTCCTCGGGCAGTTCGGCGTAGGCCTGCATGACCATGCGCTGGTCGGCCATGGCCATCGCCCAGGCGTCGGCGCCGGGGTCGGCCAGGTCGAGGTCGACGACGGCGGCCGAGGTCTGGGCGAACACGCTGAAGTCGTCGACGAGTTGCTCGCGCCGCTCGCTGCGGGTCCAGGCGGCGGCGACGTTGCGGACGGCGGTCAGCAGGTAGGCGCGGACGGCGAACTCCGGGCCCTTGCCCGCCCTCAGGGCTTGCAGGGTGCGGGCGAAGACCTCGCCGGCGAGGTCCTCGGCGGTGAAGCTGTCCCGGCAGCAGGTGCGGGCGTAGCGGCGCACCGAGTCGGCGTGCCGGCGGTAGATCTCCTCGTACGCGGTGTCGTCGCCGGCCCGGACCCGGGCGGTCAACTCGGCGTCGGAGGCCGGGCGCTCGCCGTCGACCGGGTCGGCGGGGGCGGGCACGGTGGGGCGGGCGGGGCGGCCGGCGCCGACGAACGCCTCGGGGGCGACGCCGCCGCGGCCGGCCGGGGCCTGGCCGGGCACCCGCCCGGGGGGCAGCGCGGCGGCGGAGGCGGAGAGGGACTCGCGGCTGGGCATGCCCGCCTGGTCGGGCACGTGTCCGGCGGTCGGGCCGGTGGCCGAACCCGGTGCGGCGCCGGGTACTTGGGCCGGGCCGCCGGAGGCCGTGGCGGGGCCTTCGGACGTACTGGACGTACTGCCGGACGAGCCGTCGGCCAGTCCCCCGGTCAAGCCTCCGGACGGGCCGAAGTCGAGGCCGTACCCGTAGTCGTTCTGTTCCTCGGCGCTCACAACGGACCCCAGATTCCACGACAGCCCCCGCAGTGTGGCAGGGCGCGCGGGAGCGCGTGGGCGCACGGTTCCGCGCTGTACGGCGCCGAGGGCGCGCGAAGGGCGCGCATCGGGACATTGGCTCCAACCACGGGCAAAGGATGGCATAGCGCAGAGATGGGCGGTAGCCGGACCGGCCGGGACCCACTCTTCCGAGGAGCCGTCGCGGATGTGTTCGGCCAGCACAGGGCGGGTGGTTGTGCACCGCCCGCACCCGGCGCGCGTGACTGGTCCGCGCGCCGGTCTCCCGTCCAACTCCCGTCCCCGCCAGCTGCGGCGGCCGCGCCCGCGGTGGCGCGTCAGCGTGCCCGCAGGCCGTCCAGCAGGATCTCCAGCAGCCGCTCCGAGGGGCCGGCCGTCGGCTGCCCCTCCGCCTGCTGGACCCCGGCCGAGAAACCGGCCGTGGTCGGCGTGGTGCGGGCCGCGTGCACCGGCACCGAGGCGGTCAGCACCAGCACGACGTCCGACACCGTGACGCCCGGCCGCAGTTCGCCGGCCGCGCCGGCCCTGGCGACCAGGGCGGCCAGCAGCTGCAGCAGCAGCCGGGGATCGGCGTCGGCCGCCGACGGCTCGACGGCCGCACCGTTCTGCGCGTCCTCGCCGCGCAGGTCGAACCGGACGGCGGCCAGCTCGGGCACCCGCTGCTCCGGCACCCGGCCCAGTTCCTCCGCGTACCGGAACGCCTCCGGCGGCAGCAGCCGCCCGGCGCCGGTGCCGACCGCCCGCGCCAGGTAGCCGGCCAGCGACTCCCAGGCCCCGCCGCCGCCGTACAGCGACTCCCGCGCCTGCGCGGTCAGCCAGGCCACCTCCTCGGCGGCGATCCGCTGGACCAGCACCTCCTTGCTCGGGAAGCGCCGGTAGACCGTCCCGACGCCGACCCCGGCCCGGCGCGCGACCTCCTCCATCGGCGCGCCGTAGCCGAACTCGCCGAACACCTCGCGGGCGGCCCGCAGCACGCTCTCCAGATTCCGCCGGGCGTCCACCCGTAGTCGGGCCCCGGGGACGTGCACGACGACCGGTGGCGGCTCCACCCGGTAGGGGACGCCCGGATAGGCGGCCCCGACCTCCGGCGGCAGGTCCACCGGGCCGCGCTGTTCCGGCACCATGCCCTGGCCGGCGTGCGGTGCTCCCGTTCGCCCCAACACCTGCTCCTGCTCCATCATCCCAACTCTCCCCCGCAGGCGCCCGAACCCGGACCCTGTCGTCGCCCGCCCCTGCACCCCCCGGTGCAGCTCAGCCCGTCAGAAATGACCTGATGACCCATCGCTCGTTGCCGCCCGTCCCGTTTCGTGACCACGGTTCGTGCCTCCGGGCCGGCTCGCGTCCGGCTCGGCGCGTCGGCACCGTCCGGGGCCTTGTCCGGGAACTACCCTTCCCCGGATGACTGTCCCGCAGTCGGGTTCTCGAGCCAACGCTGGAACTGGCCGTAGTGGCCGCTCCACGGTGCGTCGCCGCCGATTGTCATGGCGGTAACCGCTCCGGCACACAATCCGACCATAGTTCACGCCCGTTCGCGGCCGAAAGTCCGTCAGAAAGTCGCCCGGGCAGCACAACTGGCCCCACCCGTCGACTCCCGTCACATCCGGCGCGGTACGGACTGTGGACAAGACCGCCCCTGCCGGTCCTTCATAGGGGGGCGCGAGGGGGGACACCCCCGGCCGCGGGGCCGGGAGGAAGCGCCAATCGGCAGGAGGTGCACCATCAGAATCCTGATCGCCGGCGGAGGCTGTGCCGGGATGGCCACCGCGCTGCACCTCCAGCGCGGCCTGCGGGAACGCCTGCGACGCGGCGAGGTCGAGATCACCGTCGTCGAGCCCCAGGCCTACTTCACCTACCACCCCCTGCTGGCCGAGGTCGCGGCTGGCTCGATCGACCCCCGGCACGTGGTCGTCCCGCTCCGCCGGGCCCTGCCGGACTGCCGGGTGCTGACCGCCCGGATCACCCGGATCGAACACGCCGCCCGCCGCGCCTTCGCCGACGCCGCGGGCCCCGGAGAGGCCGCCGCACCGATCGAACTCCCCTACGACGTCCTGGTGGTGGCGCCCGGCTCGGTCTCCCGGACGGCGCCGGTGCCCGGTCTGGCCGAACACGGCCGCGGCTTCTCCACCGTCGGCGAGGCCGTGGGCCTGCGCAACCACGTCCTGGAGCAGCTCGACCTCGCCTCCGCCACCCGCGACCCGGCCCTGCGCCAGGCCGCGCTCACCTTCGTCTTCGTCGGCGCCGGGTACGCGGGCGTCGGCGCGCTCGCCGAACTGGAGGACATGGCCCGGACCGCGGTGCGCGGCTACCACAACGTCCGCCCCGAGGACCTGCGCTGGGTCCTGGTCGAGGCCACCGACCGGATCCTGGCCGAGGAGTCGCCGGAGCTGGCCGAGCACACCCTCGGCCAGCTCCGCGAACGCGGCGTCGACATCCGGTTGCGCACCACCCTGGCGTCCGCCGCGGACCGGGTCGTCGCCCTGTCCGACGGCAGCCGCTTCGGTGCCCGCACCCTGGTCTGGACGGCCGGGGTGAGGCCGGCCCCGCTGCTGCGCGATACCGACCTGCCGCTGGACACCCTCGGCCGGGTCCGCTGCCTCGCCACCCTGCAAGCCGTCGGCCCGGACGGGCGCGCGCTGCCCGGGGTCTGGGCGGCCGGGGACTGCGCCGCCGTACCGGACCCCGACGCGGACGGGGCGCCCTGCGCGCCCAACGCCCAGCACGCCTTCGCCCAGGCCGAGCTGCTCGCCCGGAACATCGCGGTCGCCCTGGACGCCGGACCGCACGCCCCCGGCCTCGCCGAGTACCGGCCGGGCCACGCCGCCTGCTCGACCTCGCTGGGCCTGCGCCGGGCCGTCGCCCACACCCGGCGCGGCCGCCGGATCACCGGGCGGCGGGCCTGGTGGCTGCACCGCGCCCGGCACCTGCGGCGCCTGCCGAGCGCGGAGCGCCGGGTGCGGGTGCTGATGGACTGGGTGCTGGGCGGGCTGTTCTCCCGCGAGGTGGTCTCGCTGGGGGCGGCGGAGCATCCGCGTCCGGAGTTCGAGGCCGGGTCCGGGCCGCGGCCCGACGGCGGTCCGGACGCCCCGCGGTGAGCGCCCCGGCGCCCCGTGCCGGGGCGGAACGGGCGGCCACGCCGGGCGGGCGACTTCCGGAATCGGGCCCTTGCCTGACAGGATCAGCCCAACCTAGTCATTACCCCGTGTGCTGATGTGCACACAAAAAGTGATGATATGCCTGGAAATCGAGGAAGCGGCCGTCGTTTGAACCTCATGCGCTGGAGCGCCCGGCTCACCGGAGTCCCTTGGCGTGCCGCCCCGCCAACCGGGGCCGGCACCGACGAGGGCGCGCCCTCCGCCGACGGCGTCGTCGTCCCCGGCCCCCGCGACCCCACCAACCTGGCCACCGCCGCCGAACTCCTCGACCTGCACAAACCCCAGAACCTGCGCGAGGTCCTCAACCGGATCCCCGCCCCGGTGGCCGTCACCTACGGCCCGCTCCACCAGCTCGGCTACGCGAACCGCGCCTACCGCGAACTCTTCGGCGACCGCACCGCCGGCCTGCCCGCCGGAGAAGCCCTCCCCGAACTCGGCACCATGGGCGTCCTGGCCCTGATGGACCAGGTCATCCGCGGCGGCCGCCCGCGCAGCGTCAAGGCCCGCTGCATCCTCGGCCTCACCGGCAACCGCTACTACAACGTCTCCTGCGTCCCGCTCGGCCCCGGCGGCCCCGGCGGCCCCGGCGGCCCCGGCGACACGGGGGACACCCCCGCCGAGGGACCGCCCGCCGGCGTCCTGATCTTCGCCGCCGAGGTCACCGACCAGGTCCTCGCCGCCGCCCGGCTCCGCGAAGCCGAACGCCGCCAGCGCGAGGCCGCCGTCACCCTCCAGCGCAGCCTCCTCCCGCAGAAGCTCGACCAGCCGGCCGACCTGAGGGTCGCCGCCACCTACCAGCCCGGCGGCGCCGAGGCCGCCGTCGGCGGCGACTGGTACGACGTCATCGCCATCGACGGCGGCCGGACCGCCCTGGTCATCGGCGACGTGATGGGGCGCGGCCTGCGCGCCGCCGCCGTCATGGGCCAGCTGCGCACCGCCGTCCGCGCCTACGCCCGGCTCGACCTGCCCCCGCACGAGGTGATGCGCCTGCTCGACGGCCTCGCCATGGAGATCGACGCCAACCAGATCGCCACCTGCACGTACGCCGTCTGGGACCCGCAGCGCCGCACCCTCTCCTACGCCTCCGCCGGACACCTCCCCATGCTGCTGCGCTGCCCCGACGGGACGGTCCTGCGCAGCGAGGAGCAGAACGGCCCGCCGCTCGGCACCGGCGACGGCCTCCACGTCTCGCACACCCTGCGCCTGCTGCCCGGGACCACCGGCGTCCTCTATACGGACGGCCTGGTCGAACGCCGCGACGAGGACATCGACCAGGGCCTCGACCTCCTCGCCCGCACCCTCACCGGCGCGGTCGGGGCCCCCGAGGTGATCTGCGCCCGCCTCCTGCGGGCGATGGGCGTGACCTCCGAGCACGACGACGACGTCGCCGTCCTGGCCTTCCACCTGCCGGCGGAGGAGGCGGAGGAGAAGGCGGAGGAAGAGAGCGTCGCCGGGGCGGAACCGGAGCTTGACTCGGCCTTCCCCGAGGTCTAGTGTTCTTCGAGCTGCCTGGCAGGGAGCACCGGACACGCATTTTGCGCGGACGGTCCCGCGGTAGCCAATCCTTTCGAAACACCACTTCCCGGTTCGGGCTGGGTCGCGTCTTGTCGCGGCTTGGTTCTTATTCGGTGTGCTCGTTTTATTGGATTGCGGCCGATTCGCTTTTCGGAGCAGGGATCGGCTAGAGTTTGAAACGTCGGACGGGGCGTCAAGCCGCAGAAGACACCAGCGAGTTGGATGAACGAAGCGCCGGAAACGGAGCGGAAAA
>NZ_JBHWIO010000099.1:475-33512 GCF_042732075.1 Kitasatospora sp. NPDC059812 | reverse complement strand
GGCCGTCCCCCCCCACCCCCGCCCGCTCGCCCCCCCCCAAGCTCATCCCCTAACCTGGGGGCTTGGGGGCCCCCCCGGGCGGGGCCCCAAATCGTCGAGACGGTGGCGCCACGCCTCGCACATGGGCAATGTTCCCAGAGCACGGTTGCGCCGGAGCGCAACCGTGCCCTTCTGCGTGTCGCGGTGTCAGCAGAGCTGGCTGCAGTCGAGTTCCCTATCCACAACACGGCAGCAGCTAGCTGCTGCCGAGTTGCATGCCCAGCGCAACCGGCACCTTGCACGTCATCGGAGGCAATTTGCAGGTCCCTCTGCGCGGTGCACGTCACTCCGCCGCAGTGGGCGCACGCTCACCGGGACTGGCGGCGCCTGGAGAGAATGGCCAGAGTGGAACGGGCATCACGGCGGCGGTCCGGGGTCCGGGCCAGGACCGAGGCGAGGGCCACGATCGCGAGGACGACCCCGTACAGCAGGCCGGCTCCTGCGGCCAGCACGGCAGCCGCAGTTGCATCCTGGGTCAGCATGGAAAGCACAGTCATGGGGAGATCCTTCTGTCGGAGGCCTGCGGCCCGCGGTCGATGAGCCGAGCATCTGACGGCGTCCCGGTGCGCATCCACGTCCTGGCGGGATATCCGCTGGTCAGGGGCCTTTATTCACCGACGCGGGAGCAGAAATGGTCAGAAGTACGGCGCCCGGGACGGCACGCAGGAACCTCGGGGTGATGCTGCAGGAGTTGATCAAGGCTCGCGGCATCAGTCGCCGAGGTGCTGCACGACTCGTCTCGAACGGCGCGCTACGGGAATCGACCCTCCGACTCTGGTGCTCCGGCGAGTCCGCTCCTCACGCAACGGACCTGTTCTGGAACCTGGTCGAACAATTGGAGGGCCAGGACAGCCAACGCCTCCATCCCCGCGAGGAATGGGAAGCCGCTCTCCATGCCGCGCAAGGAGAGACGACCAGGGGCCGGCGCGAATGGAGAGACGACTCGGAGAAGCGCGGCAGGAAGCGCGAGCACGCCGCGATGAATGCCTTCGTCCGTGATCGGGATCCGCAGGCGGCCTCGTACCTGTGGTGGCACGCACAGCTTCCCGTAGGAAAGACGGCTCTGCTCACCGACTACGCGAGGCAGCTACCGCAGGACGCCGACCTCCTGCTCTGTGTCCTGTCCGAGAAGCACGGGACGAACTCCCGTACCGAATTCATCGATGACCTGCGCCGACAACTCCAGGTGCCCGAGCCCCGGAGGAAGCCGTCCGCCGAGGCGGAGTTCCTGCGCCTGCTCACCAAGGCCGCGGGGCGAAGCCGAAGGCAGAAGCGGCAACTCCTGCTTGTGGTGGACGGCTTGGACGAGGACCGCGCCTGGCCGACGACTGGAGCGCCTGGTGGGACCGGGGTGGCGAGCATTGCCGCACTTCTCCCGGCCGCTCCTGCGGCGAACGTGCGCATCATCGTCTCCAGCCGGCGCAGCGGGCCGCTGCCCGCCGACATCCCCGAGGGGCATCCGCTGCGCGAGCGCGAGTGCCTTCGCCCACTCACCGCGGGCGACTGGAGCCACGATGTCGAACAGGCTGGCTTCGCGGACCTGGAGCGGCTGCGCACAACCGACCTGGGCCGGGCCGTCACCGATCTGCTCGCCGTCACGGACAGCGGGGGCGGGCTGCGAGCGGCCGACCTCGCGGAGCTGACCGGGGCCTCCGTCGAGGACGTGAACGGCCTGCTGCACAGCAGGGAGCAGCGCTGCATCGTCTCGAACGAGGAATCGGCCGAGATCCACCTGCTGAGCCACCCCGGCATGCCGCACGCCATCCGGCGGGAGTGGGACCAGGCCACCGTCGAGCGCTGCACCCGTCGGCTGCACGCCTGGGCGGCGCACTGGCGCGAGGCCGGCTGGCCCGAGGGCTCTCCGACGTATCTGCTGACCGAGTATCCGCAGCTGCTGGACACTTCGGGTGAGCGCGGACGGGTCCTGCTCGACCCACTGCGACAGCTTCGGGTCGCGGACGCACTGGGACCTCAGGTCATGCTCGACCAGCTACGTCTTCTCAAATCCGAGTTCAAGGCAGTCGAGGTGTCGGATCCTGAACAGCAGGAAGCCGAGACCGCCGTCCGGCTGGCTGCGGCACTGGACCTCGTGCAGCGCCGGGTCGGACCGGTCCCGCCTCGGGCACCCGTGCTCCTCGTGCAGTTGGGGAGCGTCGCCCGCGCCTGCACCGTGGCCCGCTCGGAGCCGGAACTCGTTCTGCGGGCCGCTCGGTTGGCCGAGGTTGCCGTCGAAGCGGCACGCGCCTCGCACCCCGATGCCACCGCAATCGCGCGAGAGGCGGCCGACTGCTTGGTCCGCGCGGGCCGGTTCACTCCGCGCGCCGGTGGCTTCTTCGAGGACGCCTGTGCGGAAGTGGCCGAGGCAGCGGGCGCGTTGGACACACTCGGCAGGAGGGATGGGGCAAAGGCGCTGTTCCGGGCCGTGGTGCTCAGCGACGCGGCCGCCCTGGACGCACTCGTCGAAGGAGCGGTCCTCCTCTCCGCTGACGGCCCCGAGCGCTTCGTGGAAGCCCTGGAGGAGCACGCGGAGGAGCTGAGCGAGGTCGATCCTCGGGCCCAGGCCATGGCCGTGGACATCTGGGCGACCATCGCCCGCGCCTCCAGCTCCCGCAGCATCGCGAACCTGGACCGTATCGAATGCCTCTGCAAGGCCATCGACCTGTCGGACGGGCTGATCGTGGTGGATACTCTCGCGCTCGCGGCCCAGGCCTTGGCGACCATGGGCCGCCGGTCGAAGGCCTGGGACGTGCTCAAGATCGCGCGGGACCGTCTGCACACCGCCCTGGTCAGGCTGGACTCCCCAGCCGACCGAGCCCACCGGGCACGCGAGTTCTCCGGCACGATGGACCGTATGGTCCGCGCCGAGACCGCGGCCGGCACCGGCCTTAAACCTCACCTGGACGCCAAGCTGCTGGTGACTGCCCTCAGCCAGGGAGTTCGCACCGGCGTTCTCGGCGACGACCAACTGGAGCGGGCGGAGGCCTTTCTCTCAGCAGTCGACGAACAGGTGGCAGCAGAGCACGCCGCCCATCTCGCGGCGAAGGAGGAGCGGCGACAGGCCCACCGGAGGGAGGTCGACGCGAGCGCGAAGGCCCTGACGAAGGAACGGAAAGCCAAACGGAACCGCGCCCAGGCTCCCCCGACCCGAAGTGCACGGCGTCGTGTCCGGACGGACGAAGAACCCTCACCGTCCACCGCCCCGGGCCGAAGCCCGGCGCTCGGGAACCACGAGCCCCTCGTCGGTCCGGTCACCCGGCTCCGGTACGCGGAGCAGCTGGTGCACGGCGGCAACCTCGAGCTCGGGCGCGAACAGTTGGAGGCCGCTGTCCGCTCCTCGCTCCCCGACGCGCCGATCGCTCTGAGCGCCGGCTCGGCCGAGGAGTTGGTCCGGGCGCTCGGTATGACCGGTGAATTCGGACAGGCCGAACAGCTGATCAGCATCTCGACGGAACCAGGCGACCGCGCCCGGCACTTGGCCGCGCTGTCCATGGGGTGCTCACTCGGCGGTCGCTCACCGGAGGCGGTTGCGTACGCCCACGAGGCCGCCCGGCTCATCCCTCGCACGCCGCACTTCGCCATGCGAGGAGCCGTCGCGCAGGCCCTGGCCCATGCAGGGGACGCGGAAGCGGCGGTGGCGGTGGCCCGGATGGAGGAGCCGGCAGACGCCGAGGCTTCTTCTTCCGTACGGGGCAGGAGGGCTCGACGCACGCTGGTTCTCGTCGCCGCCGGCCTGGCACGGCATGATCCGGAACGTGCCGCTGAACTGATCGGACCAGCGGTCCAACTGGTACAACGGCGCATCGGCGCCGGCCGCCCGGTCGGCCAACTTCCGGCGCTGGCAGAACTGCTGCTCGCACTCCCCGATCCGACGCGACCGGATCCGGAGCTCAGCGAAGCGATCCGGCTCGCCGCGGAGTTCACGAACAGGCCTCGACAAACCTGGGACCGGGAGGAGACGACGCTCCTGGCCCTGCTGCGGCGGCTCGGCTGCGCGCCCGCACCGGGACGCGCCGCGGGTGAGCTGGAGGAGTGGCTGCGCTCCCTGCGACCCGAACGGGCTCCCCATGCTGAGCTCGCCCTGCTCGGCTCCCTGGACGGCGATGCCGCCAACGCCCTGCGCACCGCGAACGCAGCATCGACACCGACGGCGCGTGCCGCTGCGCTGGCTGCTGCCGCTCACGTCCTGGCGGGGGCGCCCGCAGCCCTGTCCGTCGAGGAGTCCGAGGACAGCACTGTTCAGCTCTGCCTCGCACTCGCTCATGCGGGAGGCCATCCCGACCGCACCGACTCCGACAGGGCTGCAGCCCAGGGACTCCTCCGGGAACTGCTCGCCGACGGGAGTTGGACGCGGGCGATCCCGTTGCTGCCGTTGCTGGTTCCCGAGGCTCTGCACCCCCTGAGCGAACTGGTCGCCGCGCACATCAGCGGCCGCACAAGCACCTGACGGAGGCGGTCACGCCTCACCTGTCGTTGATCACCCGTGGGCGAGCCGACGGAACCCGTCAGCCGTTCAGCCAGCCGGACGCGTCGAATTGGGCCAAGCCCCTGTGGTCGGCCAGGACGTCGAAGTGGCGGTGCCGGCCCCACAGTCCCCGGTCGCCGATGACGAGCAGTCGTCTCCGGGCCCTGCTCACTGCGACGTTGAGGAGGTTGGGGCTGGCAGCCGCCCAGTCGCGGGCTCCGTTCTGGGATGCCACGGTACCCAGCAGCAGGATGACCACGTCCGCCTCCTTGCCTTGGGTGGTGTGCACCGTGCCGACCCGCTTGGCGGGAAGCCGGTTTCCGGCCGTCCGGCGCGCCTCGGCGACCACCTCACGGAACGGGCTCACCACGAACACGGACTTGCCGAGTCGCTCGCGCACCTCGGCGGCCGTCGTGGTGCTGAGGTCCACCGGCTGCCGGCCCTCTCGTAGTGCGGACTCCAACTCCTCCTGCTCGATCTGCGCGCGCAGCCGCTCCCCGAGGAGATCCAGCACCCTGCCCAGCACGAGCCCCTGCTGAGCCACCCACTTGCCGTCGGACTCGCCCCCGACGACGTCCAGCCAGACGCTGCGGTCGGCGATCGGATAGGGCGCTCGCTCACCCGTGCCGAACACCATCAACCCGTCGTAGGCGATACGGTTGCTGATCTCGAACATCGGATTGTCGCAACGGCGGTGCACCCGGAGCGGTGACCCCACCCACACCTCCGTCTCGCCGTCGGGGAGTTGGGCCGGGAGCCAGGTGCCGCACCGGGCGAGGCGGTCGGCGACCCGCTGGACCGAGGTGCGACCGGGCACCCACTCCTGCGCCACTCCGTAGTGGGTGCGAAGCCGCTGCTGTGCCGTCCACGGCACCGTCACGACAGGTTCGAGCTGCAACGGGTCGCCGACGACGACCGCCCGGCGGGCCCGCCAGAGTGCGCCGACCGCCTGCTGTGGGGTGGCCTGCCCCGCCTCGTCGATGAACAGCCAGCCCAGGGCCTCGGAGCCAAGGCCCGCGAAGAGGCGGTCCAGCGAGGCGAAGGTCGTCGACACCACCGGCACGACCAGGAACAACAGTTGCCAGGCGGCCCGGACGGTTTCCGGCGGCAGGTCCTTCGGGGCGTCGCCGCCCACCACTTCCATCACCGCCTGAAAGCTGGTGAGCAGGCGCTTCGCCTCCGCCGCGAGGAAGGCCCTGTGCAGATCCAGCGCGGCGAGGAACACTCGGGTGCGGGCGGCGCTGAACTCCTCGTCCATCCAGGGGGCGGACATCTCCCGCCGGCCATCGGCCTGCGGGTCTCCGGGGAGTGCGGCCCAGTCCTCGGCCGGCACGTGTGCGCGCCACCGTCGCGTCGCATCGGAGACCTTGCGGGCGGCGATGTCGGCGGTGGTCCGAGCCGTGGCGGCTGCCTGCTCGGCAGCGGTGACGGCCTGTTCCGCGCGGCGCAGGCCGTCCAGTCGGCTCGCGCGCGAGCGCTGCGCCGCGGCCTCGGCGGCAGCGGCCTCCTTGCCGGCGGCTCGTGCGCCGGCGAGGAGCTCGCCGAGTCGGCCGAGCGCGGTCTCCGATGCCTCCCATGCTGTTTCGGCCTGAGCCAGAGCACTCACCAGCGGTTCCCGCCCACGCAGCCACCTCTCCTCCGCATCTGAGGAGAGCCAGGCGCGTAGCCGGCGAGGACGCTGCCGCGCGTCGTACGAGCGCAGGTCGTCGAGCCGCGACTGGCACACTCCGCGGCGCAGCTCCACGGTGGCCTGGGCCTCGGCCAACGTCGTGGACACCTGGTGCTCGGTCTGCTGCGTGGCCGCCAGCCGTTCAGTCGCGCTCTGCGCCGCGGCGTGCGCGTCGGCCAGTGCGCGCTCGGCCGGGGCCTTGTTCGCCCGGGCCGCTGCCACAGCGGCTTCGGCACCCCGTAGCTGTCGCGCCAGGAGCTCCCGGCTGTCGCGTGCGGCGGCCGCGGCCTCCCTGGTCGCGGCCAGTTCCTGGACGGCCTGGCGCGCCTGGGTGAAGCGGCGCACCGCCAGCGGCCAGGGCTCGCCCAGCGCGGCGGTGGCCGGCGCGTCCGGTGCATCTGGGGCACCTGGCACGCGGCTGCCACCGAGCGGGTTCCGATCCGGGCCAGGTCTGGCGTCGCCGTTCAACTCCTTCTGCCGGAGCAGGAGATCACGCAGACCCCGGCCGGTGGACACGGCTTGTCGGCGGCTCTGTCCGGGGCGTCGCGGGTCGGCCGTCTCCTGCATCTCCCTGCCCCACCAGAAGCGGCTGACGAACTGGGAGCGGTTCGCGCGATTGCCGAGAGGTGCCGCGACCGCTCCCCACGCATCCGCGCCGCCCAGCAGCAGCCTGCCCTGTGCTGAGAGGTAGTCGGCCTCCTCGCACCACTCCTCGGCTACCGCGGCTGCGGACGGGATCTCGGTCGTCACGTTCTCGACCGCGCCGTTGTTGGCGGACGCGATGACGATCTCGTAGCCCGTCAGCTCCTCCCGCAGCCCGTGAAGCCTCCGGTTCCACTGGCCGGAACTCCAGGTGTGGACCTTGCCGAACGCGTCCGCCGGAGAGACCAACGCCGCCAGCCGCTCAGCACGTTGCACCACCAAGGCGGCGATCAGGTCCCGGAGCATGGTGGTCTTGCCCGTGCCGGGCGGCCCGTTGACCGCGTAGAGGCCGCTGCCCCCGGCGCCACCCAGCTCTGCCAACGCGCTGTTCACCGCGAACTGCTGGCTGAGGACCAGGGGTTGGTCACTCCTGCCGGGCCACCGGCCGAGCGGGGCGGCTGTCGGACGGACACCGTCCAGCAGGATCTGCGGCTGTTGCCGCACGTCGGTCCGGCGGCCGGAGTCCAGAGTTGCGGTGGGCCGCAGATACTCCTCCAGCGCCCGTCCCGACCTGCCCTCCGCGAGCGCCGCAGTCACCTGTTCCAGGTCCGCGGCGATGAAACTGTTGAGGAAGTCGGACTGGTCGCTCTCCGCGCTCTGCGACTCCCGGACGGTGTAGCTCTTCACCCGCACGGCGTCCGGCCGCAGCGCCTCCGCGATCCCGAGCTGCTCGGCGACCCAGCGGGTGACGGCCGCGAGGTCCCTGACATCAAGCGGTTTCAGGCCCAACGGAACGGGGAGATCGCTCGTCGGGTCCGACTCCTGGGCTTCTTCCGCCGCCTCCGCGTCGTCCCCGGAATGCAGAGCGTCGGAATCGGCACCACCCGCGGGGTGCAGGGCGCCGTCGAGGGCTCCCTCCACCCGCTGGGTCACGTGATCGCTCACCCGGCTGCTGACCCGGTCCGCGAGCGAGTCCGCCGCCGATCCGGTCAGCGTCTCGGCGACCGCCTGGGTGATCGAGCCCAGCGCGGCACCCGCCACGGTGCCCACCGTCGAGGCGATCCCGCCGACGGCTGCGCCGAGCACGACATCGACCGCCACACCCGCGATCGCACCGAGCGCCGATCCGGGTCCGGAGGGCGCGCCGCCCGCTCCTCGCCGCTGTTCCACCACCGGGAGCCGACCGTCGCCCAGCTCCAGGAGGGTGGAGACGCAAAGCTCCGAGTCCTTCTCGAAGCCGTCGAGCCAGGCCGGGTCCGCCGGCCCCGGGCGCAGGGCCCGGCCCACCGCCCACGCGCACGACGAGATCGTCACGCTGTCCTTGAGCAGCAGCCCCTGGTCGTTGACCGAGAAGCAGAGCACCGCGCTCTGGCCGCCCAAACGGCCGTCGAAGTCCTCGGTGGGCCCGTCGGTGCCGAACACGCCGAGCAGCGTGTCACGCAGTGCGGTGAGTTCAAACACGCCCGCGTACACCGTGTGCTGCCAAGATCGCCCGCGGCCCGGCGAGCGCCGGCGGAGCCGGTGGTCCGGCTCCCACGGCAGCGGTCGGCCGTCCCAGACCGGATAGACGTCCTTCGACGGATCCACCCCGTCGACCTTCTGCGGACTGAACAACTCCACAGCCCGCCAGTACCGGACGATCGCAGCCCTGCGCCCACGCTCTCCACCGGCCATCCCCACGCCCCCTCATGCCAGCCCCACCTGGTGAGCAAGCAGCGTACGGGATCACGAACTACCCAACGTGGGTCTTGGCGACTTCGGCGAATCGGGTGATAGCAGCTCGCCGGGCCCCGGTTCATCGGCACCCGACCTGGTGCGTCTGCCGGGCACGCCGTCGCCGGTCAGGGGGCCTGGGTGTCGGCGGCGGGTGGGGTGGGCGCGTCGTCGGCGTCGGCGGGCTCGTCGGCCTTGGCGCGGACGTCCTTCGGGGTGGGCGCCACGATGTTCCGTTCCTCCGCGGACCGCTCCCGTACGGTGTCGTCGCCGTTCCGCGAGGCGTCGTGCTCCGCAGGGGTGGTGCCCGTGTCGTGCGTGCTCATGGCGTAGCCCTTCTCATCAGGTCGGTCGGCAGATTCGGTGCGCTCTGGAGGCGGCCTCGCGGGCCCGGTAGTTGCTTCTTGCTCGAACCGGCTGGCACGGCCTCTCCTCCTCGGGTTGCCCCGGCGTCTACCCCGAACGTCGGTCGCGACGCGTTCGTACGGCCTCGGGGATCCGGCTGGCGGGCCCTGCCGGTCCTGGCGCCGCTCCGGCCGCTCCGGCCACGACGCCAGGACGCCACGACGGGATCCGGACGCGTGCAGGACCGGTGCTAAGGAGCCGTCCGGCGGGCGGCCGTGCGCCGCAGCACGATCTGGGGCAGAACAAGCCAGGTGGTGGTGAACCAGAGCAGGACGGCTGCGCTGAGGGCCCACGCGGCGACCGGGTTGCCGGTGCCGGTGCGCAGCAGGAGCAGCAGGGCGGCGGCGATGGTCAGGGCCAGGGTGACGAGGCCGGTGGCGATGAAGTGGCCGGCGACGTGGATGAGTTCGGGTTTCATGCTGTGACGGTCTCGCTCCAGAGCCGGTCGCCCGTTCCTGAGGCGTCTCGTCCCTCACCGCGGTGTCGTCTCCCTGTGCGCGGGTGCGCGATGCAGACAGGTCGGCGGGCCGATGCCGACACTTCGGGCGGCCGGGTCAGGGGCGGTCTTCGTGGTGGCCGCAGAGCCAGGCCAGCGCTTGGTAGGCGCCCAGGGCGTACGCGGCGTTCGCGCCTTCGTCCGCGCCGTCGCCCCCACCCGAGGCCGAGGCCAAGGCCGAGGTGTCGCGCAGACGGACGGCGGCGGCCTGGCACTCGGCCAGGAGCTGCGCCCGGCACGGCCCGGTGGCGCCGAGCGCGGCGGCAGCGGTGAGGGGCGCCGCGACCTGGGCGCCGGCGGCCCACCGGTAGGCCCCCAGGATCCCGTGGTCGAAACCGGTCCACGGCTGCGGGCGGCCGTTGGCCGCCTCGATCGCGTCGAACACCTCGTCCAGCAGGCGCACCCCTACCGCCGGGATCGTCGTCTCGTCACTGGTCATGCCCGCAACCTACGTCGCCCGGACGCGGCCCGCCCCCGGGCACCCGGTCCGTCCCGGGGCCGGCCGGACGGACGCTGGGCAATCGGGTGAACCCCACGACGGCCGCCGCGGTGGCGCCGACAGGTCCGGATCCGGCTCGGAGCGCGGTGCGCAGCGCCGGGAGCAGGGTGGCCTCGGCCCAGGTGAGGAAGGCCGGCCGGCTGTCGCCGCCGACCGGGATGAGGGGGGCCTCGCCGAAACTCGGCGCGCAGCGCTGTTCGGTCATCATCGTGTGTCCGATCTGCGCCCGAACGCGGCAGGCGCCCGCACCACCGCTGTTCGTGACGGCCCGTGCTCAAGGGTGGCTGCGAATTTCTCAGTCGCCCGTCGCGGGCAAGGCTATGCGGCACACCTGTCCGGCTTCCAGCTCGACGACGACGGCCAGCACCGGGCGCAGCCAGCGCACCATCGATCGCGCGCCCGGATGCGGCTTTCGCAGCCGCCCGGCGACGGGCGACCCGAGCTCGGCCCGCTCCTGCCCGGACAGCTCGCGAGTCACCAGCCGCCGACCGTCGACGAGCACCACCAGCAACCGCCCAGGTTCGCCGGGCTCGTCCGGCTCGCTGACGGCCCCGACCACCCAGCCCCTCACCGCAGCCCGCCCGGACACCGTTCCAGCGCGGGCGGCACGATCATCGACGGACTCCTTCCGTACACGAGGTGTGATCACCCGAGCATGGCAGCAGGCCCCGACGGGCGCGATCCATGCCGTCGTCGGGCAGCACCGGAACCAGGTGCGGGAACGGGGACGGAGACGGGCACGGAAACCGGGCAAGGGTGCTCGCCTCGAAAGGCCCACCTCCGGATGTGGGTCCGCCGGCGATGGCCGAGGCTCGGTGCATGGCATCGATCATCGTGCTCTTCGAGCTGGAGCCCGACGGGGCCATCGGTGCGGAAGGCACGGACAGTGCGGAAGGCGCCGAGCCCGCCGTGATCGCGGTGCACGCCGCCGGGGCCGATCCCGACGTGCCCGAGGACCCGCAGCCGTACACGCTGTGCGGGCTGGAGACCGGCCCGATGGAACACACGCACTACCGGCCGGTCCGGCCCGGCGAGCCCTGGTACCCGCCCACCCTCGCCGACCAGCGGTGCCAGGAGTGCGAGCGCGCCCTGCGCACGCAGTGACCGCCGCACTGGGGAGAGGCGGGCGACCCCGCCCGGAGCCTGCAACTGCACGTCAGCGCGCCCCGGCACGTACGGCGTCACGGCCCGCGCGGGTTTCACCCCGTCGCGGTACCTGGGGTGATCGCCCGCCGGCGCCACGTCTCCACCGATCACGGGCGTCGTGCTGGGGCGGGGCACACCTTCAGGCTCTCTGCCGTCGCGTTCTCTGCCGTCGCGCACGCGGCCGGTCGGAGCCCGTCCTCCGGGGGTGGCCCGGGCTGGTCCGGATGCCACCGAGCGGGTGCGGCGGACCGGCCCAGCAGCGACGTTGAGAAGATGGACATCGTCGTCGTACTTGAGCTAGACATGCCGACCAACGTGCGGCTCCTCGGCCCCGACCACACCCCGGCGGACCCGGAGAGCCCGGTGCGCCGCGTACACGTCGCCCCCGCGGAAGCCTCGGGCACCTGCGGCCTCCGCACCCTGTGCGGCCTGGACACCGACGGAATGACCCTCGCCCCGCACCGCTACGCCCACCAACCTCCACCGCACTGGCTCACCTGCAGCACGTGCCAGGCCGCCAGGCAGGACCCCGCCCCCGACGCCACCGAAGCGGCTGCCCAGGAGCAGCGCGAGGACGACGCCCACCCGGCGGAAACCGCCGCACACTGAGCACCGCACCCACCGCACCCACCGCACCCACCGCGTCGAGCGCGCGGGCGGCGGCCGACGGCCGGTCGCCTCCTCAACGCGAGCCGACGCTTCGGACCGTACGCGCAGTGGGCCCGGTCCGGGCGCGGCGGTCCGGGCGGTCCGGCAGTCCGGCAGTCCGGCAGTCCGGCAGTCCGGCAGTCCGGCAGGCTGCTCATCGGCCGCTCCCCCGGCCCTCGACGCACGCGTTACATTGAGGCGCAAGGGGCGGCAGATCCCGAACGGGGTGGCTGATGCACTCGATCACCGACTGGCTGGACGGCCTGTCCGGCCCGGTCGTGTACGCGGTCGTCGCCGCCCTCGTCTTCGCCGAGGACGCCCTCTTCTTCAGCTTCCTCATCCCCGGCGAGAGCGCCGCCGTCCTCGGCGGTTTCCTCGCCCACCAGGGCAGGGTGTCCATCGGCTGGCTGGTCCTCGCCGTGGTCGGCGCGGCCGTCCTGGGGGACTCCGTCGCCTACGAGATCGGCCGCCGCATCGGCCCGGCGGTCCTCGACACGCGCATGCTGCGACGCCATGAGGAGCAGCTCGACAAGGCCCGTGACCTGATCCGCCGGCGGGGGCCGGCCGCCGTCTTCTTCGGCCGTTTCGTCGCCTTCTTCCGCCCCGTGGTGCCGACGCTGGCCGGCGTCTCCCGCATGCCGTACCGCCGTTTCCTCCTCTTCAACGCCCTCGGCGGCCTCGCCTGGGGCGTCGGGTTCACCCTCCTCGGCTACTTCGCGGGGGCCGCCTACACCAAGGTCGAGGGCACGGTCGGCGGCGTCGTCGCCGCCCTGCTCGCCGCGGCGGTCGTCATCGCCCTCATCGTCTGGCGCGTACGCCGCCGCAGGTCCGCAGCCAGTGCGCAGTCGCGCCGTACGCGGTCCCGCCGTACGCAGTCCCGCGAGGGCCAGGACGAGAAGCACTGACGGCCGGACCGCCCTGCCGACCGCACCGCGCGCGCCGGGGCCCGCGAACGACCAAGGCGGCGCGCCCGGCGACGGGCCGGGGCCGGGAACCGCGCCGGAACGGGGCCACACCGGCCCTGGCCGCGCCGGAACGGTCCGTGCACGAGCGAACACACCGCGCACGCGAGGTTTCCGCATCAGGGCCATGAATCGGCCCGGGGCGGGTAGCCGAGCGCTGCCGCCGCCGGCGCTCGGTGCCGCTGCGGACAACCCGGCGCCACAGCCAGAAACGGAGTCCGTCGCATGACCGTCGTCACCTCCTGGTCCACCGCCGTCACGCTGCCCGAAGGCCCGTTCCCCGACGTGACCGTCGAGGCGCAACTGCGCTTCGACACCTCGCTGCCGTACGCGGTGTGCCTGGTCTTCCCGCCCCTCGGGGGCGGCGGGGAGGCGCAGTGGGTCTTCTCGCGTGACCTGCTGGACGAGGGCCGCCACGCCCCCGCCGGCCACGGGGATGTGACGGTCGCGCCCGGGCGGGCGGCCCGGGTCCTGGTCACCCTGTGCGCCGAGAACGGCCGGGCCGTGATCAGCATCCCCGCGGACGCCGTGGCGGCCTTCCTCCTCGACTCCTTCGCCCTGGTGCCGGCCGGCACCGAATCCGACCACCTCGACATCGACGCCGTCCTCGACCGGATGCGGTCCTGACCCGCCACGGCCGACGGCGACGACCGCTCGGCGAAGGGCCGGGCATGCCCGAGCGGGGAACCGACCCATTCCGCTGCGGGCAGGATGGTTTGCCCGGCCCGCAGAGCGGTACACGCGGATCATGGGCGCGGCCGGAGAAACGACGGCTCCACCACCCCCGGACGGTCCGGCATCACCATCGAACGGCCGGACCGGCCCCTCCTGACAACCGTCCCAGTCACCACACGGGAGGACCTCGTGATCGTCCTCGGCGTCATCCTGCTCATCATCGGTTTCGTCACCGGGATCTCGATCCTGTGGACCATCGGCATCATCCTGGCCGTCATCGGCCTCGTCCTGTGGATCGCGGGCTCCGTCGGGCACGCCGTCGGCGGGCGTCGTCACTACTACTGATCCACTCGTCCTACTTTCTGCACCACCCGCCTCAACCCCTGATCCGCCCGTTCACCGGCTCGTGCGGCTGTCAGCCCCGGCACCACGTAGGTGCCGACGCCGACAGCCGCACGGCGCCGCCCGCCGCCCGCCGCCCTCAGCGGCGGAGGCGGCTCGCCCTCAACGACGGTGGCGGCCGGCCGTCAACGACGGTGGCGGCCGGCCCTCAGCGGCGGTGCCGCCCGGCGCTGCGGCCGGGCACCGGGACCACGCCCGGGGCGGGGAGGAACAGCCGGGCGACCTCGCGGCCCAGGTTCACGCCGATCGCCACCGCCATCGCCGTGGCCGTGGCGCGCCCGACGCCGACGAGCCCGATCTCGGGCTCGCCCCGGACGAAGGCGAGCAGCCCGAAGTACAGCAACGAGCCGGGCAGCAGCGGCCCCAGGGCCGCGGTGACGTACGGCAGCGAGGAGCTTCCCCGGTAGCGGGCCATGAGCTGGCCGGACAGGCCCACCAGCCCGGCGGCGAGGCCGGTGGCCATGATGGGCTCGCCGCCGGCGTTGACCAGCACGCCGTACGTCGTCCAGCCGACCCCGCTGTTGAGCAGGACGGCCGGCAGCGTGCCCGGCTCGGTGTTGAGCAGCACCGCGAAGGTCAGGGTGAGCAGGAGCGCCGCCACCAGTTGGAGCGGCGGGTTCGACGCGGCGACCGGGGCGGGCCGGGTCGCCAGGTCGGCGCCGTTGTTGACGCCGATGTAGAGCACGGTCATCACCCCGACCACCACGCCGGCCATCATGTACAGCGTTTCCATCAGGCGTGCGGCCGCGGTGAGGTAGAAACCCGCGAGGCCGTCCTGCGCCGCCGCCACCATGGGCCATCCGGGCAGGAGCGTGTACAGCCCTCCGGTGATCACCACCGATCCGCCCAGGTTCAGCCCGTTGAAGGAGAGCAGGATGCCGATCGCCGCCGCCGGGGTCGCGGCCGTCGCGATCCGGTAGAACTCCGGGAGGTCGTGGCGTCCGACCAGCGCCGAGAGCCGGTCGCCGGCCAGTGCCGCGGCGACGGCGCTGACGAACACCAGCCAGGCCCGGGCGTCGGCCCGGCCGCCGACCAGCAGCGTCGCGGCGCCGGCCAGCAGGCCGGAGGACAGGACCAGGAGCCACGCGGGGTAGTGGCGGCAGTGCCGGCGCACGGCCCTCAGCCGGTGGTGGGCGTCGTCGACGACGAGTCCGCCGGTCGTGATCTCGGTGACCAGCCGGAAGAGCACGGCCAGCCGCGCGTAGTCCCCGGCCGGGTGGCGCACGGACCGCTCGACCGTCACGGGCGGCTCCGAGGGGCCCGGCTGGTACGAGATCGCCACCCGGGTGAAGGTGACCTGGGGGTCGCAGGGCTGGGCCCGGTAGGCCTGCGCGACGGCGAGCATGGCGGCCTCGACGTCCTCGGCGGCCTCGCCGCAGGCCAGCATCAGCTCGCCCACCAGCAGTGCGAGGTCCAGGACGGCGGCCACCGCGGCCAGCCCCGGGTCGTCCGCGCCGGGTCCGCCGGTCACCAGCGGGCGGTCGGTGGTCGGGGTGCGCAGCAGCGGCAGCATCAGGTCCGGCCAGGCCGCCGTGCCGTCGGCATCGGCGGGTCCGCTCTCCGCCCCGGGCGGCGCCGGCCGGCCGGGCGCCCGGCCCTCCCCCTGAACTCGACCTTCCCCGGAGGCGGGGGCGGCCCCGGGGGCCTCCTCCGGACTCGCCTGGGGCGGGACTCTTCCGGTCCGGCTCGCCGGCCCGTCCGCCTCGGCCCGCACGCCGAACTGCTCGTGTTCCGGCATCGTCGCTCCCTGCCGCACCCCCCACCTGATGACCTTTCGCACCCACTCGACTACCCGCAGCCATCATTTCGTGAACGTCCCGACCGGAGCGCGGGGGTCCGTTCACGCCCGCCGTCCGTGGGTCGGCCCGCTGCCTCCAGACCAGGGCTCGGGGAGAATCCGCAGGTCAGCGGGCCGACGCCGGAACCTGGGAGGGCGAAGGAGCACCGAGCCGCGGCCGTCCGAGTGAAGCCCGTAGTGATGGGCGAGCCCCGTCCGGCCGTCCTGCCGCCACGGGATATGGCTATCGGGACACACGATCGGAGCGGACGGGAGGAGCGGCGTGCGGCTGTCGAGGTGGAGGGCGCGGGCCGGGCGGCGGGCGGAGCGGGCCGCCCGGAGCACGGCGGTCGCGCTGGACCGGCGGCTGCCGCTGTTCGACGGGGCCAAGGGCCTGCTCCGGAAGGTCTTTCCCGACCACTGGTCCTTCCTGCTCGGCGAGTTGGCGCTCTACACCTTCGTGCTGCTGCTGTTGACCGGCGTCTTCCTGACGTTGTTCTTCACACCGTCCATGACCGAGATCGTGTACGCCGGAACGTACCCGCCGCTTCGCGGGGTGCGGATGTCCCAGGCGTACGCCTCGACGCTGTCGATCAGTTTCGACGTGCGCGGCGGCCTGCTGATCCGCCAGATCCACCACTGGGCGGCACTGGTGTTCACCGCCGCGATCTGCGCGCACCTGCTGCGCATCTTCCTCACCGGCGCGTTCCGCCGCCCCAGGGAGGTCAACTGGCTGGTGGGACTGACACTGTTCCAACTCGCCCTGCTGGAGGGTTTCGCCGGCTACTCGCTGCCCGACGACCTGCTCTCCGGCACCGGTCTGCGCACGGCCCAGGGCTTCATCCTGTCGGTCCCGCTGGTCGGCACCTACCTGAGCTTCTTCCTCTTCGGCGGGGAGCTTCCCGGGCACGACATCGTCCCCCGGTTGTACAGCGCGCACATCCTGCTGCTGCCGGGTCTCCTGCTCGGCCTGATCACCGCGCACCTGATCCTGGTCTTCCACCTCAAGCACACGCAGTGGGCCGGGCCCGGACGCACCAACCGCAACGTCGTCGGGAAGCCCCTCTTCCCGCACTTCAGCGTCCAGACGGCGGGCCTGATGGCGATGGTCTTCGGGGTGCTGGCGCTGGCCGCCGCCCTCGCCCAGGTCAACCCGATCTGGCTGTACGGGCCCTACCGCCCCGACCAGGACTCCACCGACGCGCAGCCGGACTGGTACATGGGGTTCATCGAGGGCGCGCTGCGGCTGATGCCCGGGGCCGAGACGCGGCTGTGGGGCCACACCGTCGCCTGGAACCCGCTGATTCCGGCCGTGCTGTTCCCGCTGCTGTTCTTCGCCGCCCTGTACGGCTATCCGTTCTTCGAGCGCTGGATCACCCCGGGGAGTGGCGAGCAGCACCTGTGCGACCGCCCCCGCAACCGGCAGACCCGCACGGCGCTGGCTGTCGCCGGGACGTGCTTCTACGTCGTGCTGCTGGTCGCCGGCGGCCAGGACGTCGTCGCCCGGGCACTGGACGTGCCGGTGGAGGGCCTGAACTGGTTCCTGCGGGTGGGCCTGTTCGTCGGGCCGGCGGTGGCCTTCTGGATCACCCGGCGCCTGTGCCTGGCCTTGCAGGAGCGGGACCTGGAGCGGGTGACGGAGGGAGACGAGACCGGGTTCGTGCACGAGGCCGTCGAGGGTGCCTTCCACGGCGAGCACCGGCCGCTTCCCACCGGCCTGCGCTACACGCTGGCCCTGCGCGACGCCCCGCTTCCCCTGCCGGCGCCGGGCGAGGGCGCCTCGCGGCGCGCACGGCTGCGGGCCGCCCTGAGCTCCTGGTACTACCGGGACAACATGGCGGCGGTGGACGAGCCGCAGCCGGAGCCGCTCGCGCCCGCCGACGCGGGACGCGCCGAGCGGTGACCCCCGATGACCGACCACTGACCGCCGGTCGCCGACCGGCCGGACTCACTGCCCGCGCCGGGCGTGCTGGAAGACGAAGCCCAGGACGCCGGCGCCCGTCACACCCGCTCCGATGAGGAAGAGCCACAAGGCGTACACCAGCCCCAGCCCGGCGACCGCGACGCCCGCGGCGGTGAGCAGCGGGTAGTAGCTGCGCGGTGCGAAGAACTCCAGCGGCCCGACGCCGGTGACGATCTCGGCGTCGGTGCGGTCCTGCGGCCGGCGACCGCGGCGGGAGTACTGGGTCCGGAAGAAGAACGCGATCAGCGTGGACATCATGAAGGCCACGACCAGCGCCGCCTTGCCGGCCGGCTCCCGGGCGAACCAGCCGTAGATCGAAGCGGCGACGGCGAAGAACAGCGCGACGCCCGCGAACAGGTAGGACTCGGTCTTCACCGCGCGTTCTCCTCGCCTTCGAGCGCCATGCGCGAATACTCCGGGTGGTGCAGGTCGAAGGCCGGGCCTTCGGAGCGGATGCGGGGCAGGGCGTGGAAGTTGTGGCGCGGCGGCGGGCAGGAGGTCGCCCATTCCAGGGAGCGCCCGTAGCCCCACGGGTCGTCCTCGGTGACCGGGACTCCGTACCTGGCGGTGCGCCACACGTTGTACAGGAAGGGCAGGGTCGACGCGCCCAGCAGGAACGCACCGATCGAGGAGACGGTGTTCAGGGTGGTGAAGCCGTCCGAGGGCAGGTAGTCGGCGTAGCGGCGCGGCATGCCCTGGGCGCCGAGCCAGTGCTGCACGAGGAAGGTGATCTGGAACGCGGGCAGCAGCATCCAGAAGTGGATCTTTCCGAGGCGTTCGTCCAGCAGCCGGCCGGTGATCTTGGGCCACCAGAAGTAGAAGCCGGCGAACATCGCGAACACGACCGTCCCGAAGAGGACGTAGTGCAGGTGGGCGACGACGAAGTAGCTGTCGGTGACGTGGAAGTCGATCGGGGGCGCGGCCAGCAGGACGCCGGTCAGCCCGCCGAGGAGGAAGGTCACCAGGAAGCCGAGGGCGAACAGCATGGGCGTCTCGAAGGAGAGCGAGCCGTTCCACAGGGTGCCGATCCAGTTGAAGAACTTCACCCCGGTCGGCACCGCGATGAGCAGCGAGGCCAGGGAGAAGAACGGCAGCAGCACCTGGCCGGTGGCGAACATGTGGTGGGCCCACACGACCGCGGACAGCGCGGTGATCGCGATCGTGGCACCGATCAGTCCGTAGTAGCCGAAGACCGGTTTGCGGCTGAACACCGGGATGACCTCGGAGATGATGCCGAAGAACGGCAGCGCCACGATGTACACCTCGGGGTGGCCGAAGAACCAGAACAGGTGCTGCCACAGCATCGCCCCGCCGTTGGCCGGGTCGAAGACGTGGGCGCCCAGCTTGCGGTCCGCCTCCAGCGCGAACAGCGCCGCGGTCAGCGGGGTGAAGGCGAGCAGCGCGAGGATCGAGGTGAACAGCACGTTCCAGGTGAAGACCGGCATCCGGAACAGCGTCATGCCCGGTGCCCGCAGGCAGACGATGGTGGTGATGAAGTTGACGGCTCCCAGGATCGTGCTCAGACCCGCCACGATCAGCCCGACGGCCCACAGGTCGGCGCCCGTTCCCGGGCTGTGGAGCGGCCCGTTCAGCGGGGCGTAGGCGAACCAGCCGAACGACGCGGCGCCGTCGGTGGTCAGGAAGCCCCCGACCACCATCAGGCCGCCGAACAGGTACACCCAGTACGTGAACGCGTTCAGCCGGGGGAACGCCACGTCCGGGGAACCGATCTGCAGCGGCATCACGGCGTTCGCGAAACCGGCGAACGTCGGTGTGGCGAACAGCAGCATCATGATCGTCCCGTGGATGGTGAACAACTGGTTGTACTGCTCGTTGCTCACCACCTGCAGTCCCGGCCGCATGAGCTCCGCGCGCATGAGCATCGCCAGCAGCCCGGCGAACAGGAAGAACCCGAACGCCGTCGTCAGGTACAGGTTGCCGATGGCCTTGTGGTCGGTCGTGCTCAACCACCGCAGCACCGCCGAGCCTTGACGCCGGCGGGCCACGCCGGGCGCCGGGCGGGCGGCGGCCCGCCGCCGGGTCTGCGCCATCCGCTTCCTCCTCCTGCCGGGGCCGCCCGCACCCGCAGGAGAAAGACGCGGAGACGCTCGCCGGGACACATGCTGTGTCGCCATGCAATCACCCACCGCCCCAAGGGCCCCTGAACCGGAGTCGGCGTGGCGGCCCCGGCCGGGCGCGGATGACGAAGTCGGCGCACTGGTGCGATCCGGCGAGGCGCCGCCACGGGTCAGCCGCAGGTCAGCCGCGAGTCGGCCGCGGGTCAGCTACGGATCAGCCGTGCGGCGTCGAACTCGGCCCAGATCGTCTTCCCGTGGCTGTGCGGTTCGGCGCCCCACCGGTCGGCGGTCCGCTCCACGATGAACAGGCCGTGGCCGCCGGGCAGGGCCGGGTTGTGCGGGCGGCGCGGGGTGGGCAGGGTCGGGCTGCGGTCGCTGACCTCGGCCCGCAGGCGGGTCCCGGTGACGTCCAGGACCAGTTCCAACGGGCCGTCGCCGTGGAGCATGGCGTTGGCGACGAGTTCCGCCACCAGCAGGACGACGTCCGCGAGGGTGCCTTCGCCGGCGCCGGGCCCGGCGGCGGACGCGTACCAGTCGTCGAGGGCGCGGGCGGTGAAGGTCCTGGCGTGGGCGACCGGTTTGGGGATGCCGGACAGGGTCAGCCGCCTGCGCTGGCCGCCGACGGGCAGCGCAGGGCCCGGCTGGTGCGGGTCGCCGTCCAGGGTTCCCCGGCTCATCGTCATGTGAGGACACCCTTTCGGATCGACGGCGGTCTCGCACGGTCGGTTTCCCGGCAGTTCTCGGATTATGCCCCGCGCCGGCGTCGAACCGGGGCCGGGGCGGTCGGCCGGCCTCGGGCCGAGGCCCTGGCGGCCCGAGTCGGGGCGGTCAGGCCGCCAGGGCCTCGTCGACCGAGTCGTGGATGGAGAACACCGCCTGCGCGCCGGTCAGTTCGAGGACCCGCATGACGGTGGGCGCCACGGCGGCCAGGTGCAGGTCCAGCCCCTCCTCCGCCGCCGCGAGGCGGGTCTTGAGCAGGAGGTTCAGGCCGGAGGAGTCGCAGAAGCCCACCCCGGCGAGGTCGATCACCACCGCGCCGCGGCGCTGCGCGATCACGCTGGTGAGCAGGTTGGCGGCCGAGGCGAGCGTCTCGATGTCGAGGTCGCCCACGAGGGCGCACACCACCGCGCCGGAGGCCGTGGCACGGGTCTCGACCACCAGCTCCGCGGGGCGCGGGGACGCTGCCGGCGCGGCGGCCGCCCGAACGTCGTCGAATGGCATCATCGTCGTCTCCTCCATGTCCATGCCTTCCGACCATACGGAGGTTGTGCCGGACTGCCAAACACGGGGGTGTGCGCCCGGCTTGGTCCTGCCCGGGGCTCGTGCGGCGACGCGTCCTCAGCCGTCCTCCAGCCCGTCGCGCAGGTGCCGCAGGGTGCGGCTGAGCAGCCGGGAGACGTGCATCTGGGACAGCCCGAGGCGGGCGCCGATCTGCGACTGCGTCATGTCCTCGCAGAAGCGCATGGACAGGATGAGTCGCTGCCGCTCCGGCAGGTCGGCGATGAGCGGCTTGAGCGCCACCAGGTCGTCGACGAGGGCGAGGTCCCGGTCGTCCTCGCCGAGCCGGTCGCCCAGCGGGCCGGGGGCGTCGTCGTCGTTGCTGCCGCCGAGGTCCAGGGAGCCGGCGGTGTGCGCGTTCGCGGCGGTCAGCCCTTCGACGACCTCCTCGGGGGAGAGCGCGAGGTGCTCGGCGAGTTCGGCGACCGTGGGGGCCCGGTCCAGGTCCTGCGACAGGCGTTCCTGCGCCTTGGCCAGGAGGATGCGCAGTTCCTGGAGGCGGCGTGGCACGTGGACGGCCCACGTGGTGTCGCGGAAGTGGCGCCGGATCTCGCCGAGGACGGTCGGTATGGCGAAGGTGGCGAACTCGGCGCCGAGGTCGGGGTCGAAGCGGTCGATGGCCTTGATCAGGCCGACCGCGCCGACCTGGAGCAGGTCCTCCTGCGGCTCGCGGTGCGAGTTGAAGCGGCGGACCGCGAACCTCACCAGGGACAGGTTCGTCTCGACCAGGGTGGCGCGGACGTACGAGTACTCCTTCGTCCCCTCCTCCAGCGTGCGGAGCCGGCGCAGCAGCACCTTGTTGAGCTCGCGCGCGTCGGCCGGCGCGATCTCCCGCAGGTCACCGGCGTCGGCGAGCTCCGGCGGGAGCAGGTCCCGAAGCCCTCCGGCATCGGCGAGTTCCGGCGAAGGCAGGTCCCGGGGCTCTCCGGCAGGAGCGGCCGTGCGGGACGGACCTCCCGTCGACGGGTGGGCGGAGGCGGGCAGTTCCCCAGTGGTCGTGGCCATCGGACTCCCTCTCTCGTGCTCTCTCGTGTCGGCGCGGTCTGCCCCCCGGTACCCCGTGTCGGCGGATCGATGCAGCCGCCCCCCATGGAGGTTTCGTGAAGCCCGCAACGGCTCCGAGGTGGGCGGCGGCCTGTCCGGGGCGCGGACGCGCGTCCGGGCGGCGGGCGGCGGGCGGGGCGCACGGCCGGGGGGCAACCGTTGTCCGGCGGTGTGCGGGCTGGGGTAGCCTCCGAAGGCGGTACAACACCTGGAACGACGGCCAGGTCCCCCGGCCCGTCCTTCGGGGTGCCCACGACCGGATTCGGGCCAGTCGGCCCGGTGTTCCACGGAGGCGACGTTCGATGGCTGGCCCGACCACGTCCCGCGACTCACAGCACCGCCCGGACGAGGGGGCGGGCGCCGCGCAGGTGGGCGAGCCGGAACTGCGGCTGCTGCTGGCCGGGTTGACGGCGGTGCGCGACGGCGATTTCAGCACCAAGCTGCCGGGCGATGCGGACGGGCTGCTGGGCGAGATCGCCACGGTGTTCAACGGCATGGTCGACCAACTGTCGCGGTTCACCTCGGAGGTGACCAGGGTCGCCCGGGAGGTCGGCACCGAGGGCCGGCTCGGCGGCCAGGCCCAGGTGCCCGGGGTGTCGGGCACCTGGGAGGACCTGACCGACTCGGTCAACGCGATGGCGGGCAATCTCACCACCCAGGTGCGGGACATCGCCCAGGTCGCCACCGCGGTGGCCAAGGGGGACCTGTCGCAGAAGATCACCGTCGATGCCCGGGGCGAGATCCTGGAGCTGAAGAACACCGTCAACACGATGGTCGACCAGTTGTCCTCGTTCGCCGGCGAGGTGACCCGGGTGGCGCGGGAGGTCGGCACCGAGGGCATCCTGGGCGGCCAGGCCGACGTGAAGGGCGTCTCGGGGACGTGGCGCGACCTCACGGACTCGGTGAACTTCATGGCCGGCAACCTCACCGGCCAGGTCCGCGCGATCGCCCAGGTGGCCACGGCGGTCGCACGCGGGGACCTGTCGCAGAAGATCACCGTCACCGCGCGCGGCGAGATCCTGGAACTGAAGGAGACCATCAACACGATGGTCGACCAGCTGTCCTCCTTCGCCGACGAGGTGACCAGGGTCGCCCGGGAGGTCGGCACCGAGGGCCGGCTCGGCGGCCAGGCCGAGGTGGAGGGCGTCTCCGGCACCTGGAAGCGCCTCACCGAGAACGTCAACGAGCTGGCCGGCAACCTCACCCGGCAGGTCCGCGCCATCGCCGAGGTCACCAGCGCCGTCGCCGCCGGCGACCTCACCCGCTCGATCAGCGTGGACGCCTCCGGCGAGGTCGCCGACCTCAAGGACAACATCAACGCCATGGTCGGGTCGCTGCGCGAGACCACCCGCGCCAACGAGGAGCAGGACTGGCTCAAGACCAACCTCGCCAGCTTCTCGGCCCTGATGCAGGGCCGGCGCGACCTCGGGGTCGTCGCCGAGTCCGTCATGGACGAACTCGCCCCCCTCGTCGGCGCGCAGTGCGGCGTCTTCTACCTCGCCGAGGACAGCCCCGTCGGGACGGTGCTCCAGCTGGTCGGCTCCTACGCCTTCCCCGACGGCGAGCGCCCCACCCGCTTCCGCCTCGGCGAGTCGTTCGTCGGCCAGGCCGCGCGCAGCCGACGCGCCATCACCGTCGACGCCCTGCCGCCGGACTACCTGGCCGCCTCCTCCGGCCTCGGCCGCACCGGGGCGCTGTCCCTGGTGGTGCTGCCCATCGTGGTCGAGGACCAGGTCCTCGGCGTCATCGAACTGGCCTCCGTCCAGCCGTTCACCCAGGTCCACCTGGACTTCCTCGACCAGCTCATGGAGACCATCGGCGTCAACGTCAACACCATCATCGCCAACGCCCGCACCGACGAGCTGCTCGACGAGTCCCAGCGGCTCACCGCCGAACTCCAGGTCCGCTCACAGGAGTTGCAGGCACGCCGGGACGAGTTGCAGGCCTCCAACGCCGAGCTGGAGGAGAAGGCCGACCTGCTGGCGGCGCAGAACCGCGACATCGAGACCAAGAACCTGGAGATCGAACAGGCCCGCCAGGAACTGGAGGAGCGCGCCCACCAGCTGTCCCTCGCCTCGAAGTACAAGTCGGAGTTCCTGGCCAACATGAGCCACGAACTGCGCACGCCGCTCAACAGCCTGCTCATCCTCGCCCAGCTGCTCGCCCAGAACCCCACCCGCAACCTGAGCGCCAAGCAGGTCGAGTACGCCGGGATCATCCACTCCGCGGGCTCCGACCTGCTCCAGTTGATCAACGACATCCTCGACCTGTCCAAGGTCGAGGCCGGAAAGATGGACCTCAACATCGAGGCGGTGCCGCTGCGCGCGCTGCTCGACTACGTCGAAGCCACCTTCCGCCCGCTGACCAGCCAGAAGAACCTCGCCTTCACGGTGCGGACGGTCCAGCAGATCCCCGCCGAACTCCTCACCGACGACTACCGGTTGCGCCAGGTGCTGCGCAATCTGCTGTCCAACGCCGTCAAGTTCACCGAGCAGGGCCGGGTCGAGCTGCGCATCGAGCCCGCCGACGAGACCCACCTGCCCGACGCCGTCCGGCGCGGCGGCCCGGTGCTCGCCTTCCACGTGAGCGACACCGGAGTCGGCATCGCCCCCCAGCACGTGGAGAGCGTCTTCGGCGCCTTCCAGCAGGCCGACGGCACCACCAGCCGCAAGTACGGCGGCACCGGCCTCGGGCTGTCCATCAGCCGCGAGATCGCCTACCTGCTCGGCGGCGCGATCACGGTGGAGAGCACCCTGGGCCGGGGCAGCACCTTCACCCTCTACGTCCCCGCGACCCGCCCCGACCTGGCCGAGACCGGCGCCGACGGGGCCCGCAAGGCGCTGGGCGCCGGGGGCACCGGCCCGTCCGAGGCGCCGGAGCGGGCCCCCTCGCCTCCCGCCGCCGGCCGGCCGCGGCGCCTGCTCGTGGTCGAAGGCCGCCCCAACGGCCTGCTGTCCCTGGTGGCGGAGAACGCCGTCGCCGACCTCGCCCGCTCCGCCGGCGCGCAGCGCCGGGTCGAGATAGTCACCACGGTCGGCGCCCCGGAGGCCGCCACTACGCTCGCCACCGCCCCGTACCACTGCGTCGTCCTGGAGCTCGACCTGCCGGACAGCGCGGCGGCCACGCTCCTGGCGGAGATGGAACGCGACCCGGCCCTGCACACCGTCCCGGTGCTGGCCCACAACAGCCGGGGCGTCACCACCGGCGACGAGCACGCCGTCCGCCGGGAGGGGGAAGGGCCGCTGGAGCTCATCTCCAGCCTCGACGAGCTGCGCGAACGCATCGCCCTCCACATGAGCGCCGACGGGCCCGGGCGCGTCCTGCCCCCGGCGCGCCCCGCGGACGGGAACCCCGCCCGGGGCCGCGGAGGCGACCCGGTGCTCTCCGGTCGCACCGCGCTGGTGGTCGACGACGACGACCGCAACCTCTTCGCGATCACCAGCATCCTGGAGCTGCGCGGCATGCGGGTCCTCCAGGCCGAGAACGGGCTCGCCGCGCTCGAAGCCCTCCGCGCGCACCCCGGGATCGACGTGATCCTGATGGACGTGATGATGCCCGAGATGGACGGCTACACCGCCACCGCGGCGATCCGCGCCATGCCCGAGCACGAGGGGCTGCCGATCATCGCGGTCACCGCCAAGGCGATGATCGGCGACCGGGAGAAGAGCCTGGCCTCGGGAGCCAGCGACTACATCACCAAGCCGGTGGACGCCGACGAGGTGATCGGCAGGATCAGGGACCACCTCGCCCGGTAGTCGCCCTGCCCCATGCCCCGCGTCCCCTCGCACCCACCCCGACAGTCCAGAGCTCAGGAGCCGACAGCCGTGCACCATCCCCAGGAGCCGCGCGCCACGGACCGTCCCGCAGCGGCCTCACCGACCGGTCCGGCCGCCGACACGCCGAGGGTCGGAGCGCAGCGGCGCGCTGCGGAGGCGCAGGCAGCGGCCCGGGCCCGCGCCGAAGGCGAGTCCGCGGCGGTCGACCGGCTCGCCACCACGGTGGAGCGGCTCAGGCTGGAACTGGAACGGGCCCAGGCCCAGGCGGCGGGCCGCGGCGTCGTCGAGATGGGCGTCGGCGTGCTGGTGGAGCGCCTGCGGTGCGGGCCCACCGAGGCCGCCGGGCAGCTGGAGAGCCTCGCGGAGCAGGCCGGGGTGACGGTCCTGGCGCTCGCCGCCGACCTGGTCAACCAGGCCGCGGCGGACGAGATCTCCGCCCTCGCCCGCGAGTTCGTCGCCGACGCCTCGGTTCCCCCCACCGAAGCGGTGGCCGTGCGGCTGCGCAGTGCCGAGGCGGACGTGCTCGCGAGCGGTGACGCCGCGGCGGCGGCGCGTTCCATGCTGGAGCACGCGCTGCGACCGCTCGGCGCGGTCGCCGTCGCCATCTGGGCCGCCCACCCGGACCTCTCCCTGTCACTGGCGGGCAGCGCCGGTTTCCCCGAGGAGGAGGCACGCCGCTGGCGCCACGTCCCGCCGGGCGTGCCGACCCCGGCCCGCCGTGCCCTGGACGAGCGGGCGGCGGTCGGCTACCCGACGCTCGCCGGCGCCTCGCTGCCCTCGATCGGCCAGCACGAGATCCACGGCGGCCGGCTCGCCGTCCCGGCCGGCGTCGGCGGGCGGCTCATCGGCGTCCTGGAGATCTGCTGGCCCGACGCGCTGCCCGAGCGCTCCCAGCCGCTCAAACGCCAGTTCGAGGCGCTCGCCGAGCTGGCCGCCACCACGCTGGAGTCCTGGAGCGGGCAGGAGCCCGCCGCCTGCGACCCGGCCGACGCGCAGTTCGGCGAACTGCGGCAGCTCACGGACGGCCTGCTCGACCCGTGCATGATCCTGCGGGCGGCGCCGGACAGCGACGAGTTCCCGCCCCGGTTCGTGATCCGCCACCTCAACCCGGCCTTCGTCGACTTCGCCGGCCGGCCCACCGGCGTACTCACCGGCGCCCGCCTGCTGGAGGCGTACCCGCTGGCGGCCGAACCGGGCGGCCTGGCCGACAAGGTCGAACACGTCTTCGCCACCGGGGAACCCTTCCGCGCCCAGGACATGCGCCTCGCCGCCCTGGTCGACGGAGTACCGCTGACCACCCGGGCACAGGTGAGCATCAGCCGGCACGGCAGCCACCTCGCGGTCGTCTGGCGCCTCGACGACGGCACCCCGCGCGTCGCCCGCCTGCTGCAGCACGCCCAGCGGCTCGGCCGGATCGGCGGTTTCGAGGAGAACCTGCGAACCCGGCAGATCGCCTGGAACGAGACGGTGTTCGAACTGCACGGGCTGCCGCCCACCGCCGCGCCCCTGGCCCTCGACCAGCTCCCCGACCACGCCCACCCGGACGACCGCCACGCCATCGACCGGTTCCTGCGCACCCTCCTGCACCACCAGCGCCCGGCCTCCACCGCCTTCCGCCTCCAGCGGCCGGACGGCGTCACCCGCCACATCCGCGTCGTCGCGGAGCCCGTCCGCGATCCCGGCAGCGGGCTCGGCAACGACCCCGGCAGCAGGCTCGACAGCGACCCCGGCAGCGGGCTCGGCACCGTCCGCGGCGCCTACCAGGACATCTCCGCCCAGCACTGGACGGAGGTCGCACTCGCCGCCACCCGCGACCAGCTCGCGCAGAGCGAGCAGCAGGCGGCCGAGCGCAGCCGCCTCGCCCTCCAGCTCCAGCACGCCATCATGCCGCCCACCCGGGGCCCGCTGGACCTGCACGATCTGAGCGTCGCCGTGCGCTACCGCCCGGCGGAGAAGGACCATCTGGTCGGCGGGGACTGGTACGACACCCTCGCCCTGCCCTCGGGAGACGTCCTGCTGTGCGTGGGCGACGTCTCCGGACACGGCATCGAGGCCGCCACCGGCATGGTCGCGCTGCGCAACGCCCTGCGAGGCCTGGCCGCCACCGGCGCCGGGCCGGCCCAGCTGCTGAGCTGGCTCAACAGCGTCACCCACCACCTGACCGACAACGTCACGGCCACCGCGGTGTGCGGCCTCTACGAACCCGCGACCCGCCGGTTGCGGTGGGCCCGCGCCGGGCACCCGCCGCCGGTCCTGCTGCGTGGCGGGCGGGCGGACATCCTGCCCCAGCTGGGCGGCATCCTCCTCGGCGCGATCGGCCACGCCGACTACGAGCAGGGCGAGCTCGTCCTGGAGGCCGACGACACGCTGGTGATGTACACCGACGGACTCATCGAGCGCCGCGACGAATCCCTCCAGGCGTCGCTGACCAGCCTGACGGCCCTCGCCGAGGAGTCCCGCACCGGGTCGACCACCGGCTCGGACACCGGGTCGACCACCGGCTCGGCCAACCTCGAAGAGCTCCTGGACCACCTGCTGCGCTACAGCAACGCCGACACCGACGACGACACCTGCCTGGTCGGAGTGATGGTGCGGTAGCGGTCGGACGGCCACGACCGGCGCATGTCCGCGGCGAACCGGGGCAGCCGAGCCGCCACGGGGGGGCGGAACCGGCGGGTGTCGCGGGCGCGGGCCGGGGCAGACGCCCAGGCATGAACCCGATCGAACAAGGCCTGCGCGCCGTGGACCGCTTCCAGCAGCACCGCCGGGTGCCCGCCGTCGTCATCGGCGTCGTGCGCAAGTACGGGGACGACCGGGGCGGGCTGCTGTCCGCCCTGATCACCTACTACGGCTTCGTCGCCCTGATCCCGCTGCTGCTCCTGCTCAGCACCGTCCTCGGCTTCGTCCTGCACGGCCACCCCGGGGCCCAGCAGTCGGTGCTGAACTCGGCGCTCGCCGACTTCCCGATCATCGGCGACCAGCTGCGCCAGAACGTCCACTCCCTCCAGGGCAGCGGCCTGGCGCTGGCCATCGGCGCGCTCGGCCTGCTGTACGGGGCGCTCGGCATCACGCAGGTCCTCCAGCACGCCATGGCCGAGGTCTGGAACGTGCCCGGGGTGCAGCGGCCCGGCTACTGGCCCCGGCTGGCGCGCGGCCTGCTGCTGTTCACGGTCCTGGCCGCCGGCCTGGTGCTGGGTACGGCGGCCGCCTCGCTGGTCGGCAGCGCCCTGGGCGGGGTGCCCGCCCGGGTCGGGGGCCTGCTGGTCTCGGCGCTGCTGAACACCGCCCTGTGCCTGGCCTGCTTCCGGGTGCTCACCCCGCGCGAGATCCCGACCCGGGCCCTGCTGCCCGGCTGCGTCGTCGCCGGGCCGCTGTTCACCGTCCTCCAGGCGTTCGGGTCGCTCCTGGTGACCCACGAACTGCGCCACGCGGGCCAGGTCTACGGCTTCTTCGCGACCGTGATCGGCCTGCTCTCCTGGCTCTACCTGGCCGCGCAGATCACCGTGTACGCCGCCGAGGCCAACGCGGTGCTCGCCCGTCGGCTGTGGCCCCGCAGCCTCCTGCAGCCGCCGCTCACCGCCGCCGACGAGAAGGTGCTGTCCTCCGTCGCCCGTCAGGAGGAGCGCCGCCCCGAACAGCACGTCGAGGTCTCCTTCCACGACGGGGAGCGGCCCGGCGGGGCCGGGGAGGACGGCCCGCACGGCCCGTCCTCCCCCGGCGCCCGGTGACACCCCCTGCGGTTACCGCCCGTCCCGGCCCGGGCGGTGCAACTCGCTCGCCGGGGCGGCGGTCGCGGGCCGGTACACGGTGAGCCCGGCCGGGGCCTTGGACAGCCGCAGGGCCCCGCGCGCGGGGACGCTCTCGCCGTCGACGGCGATGCGGGCGGCGTCGCCGAGGGAGTCCAGGTCCAGGGCGCGCAGCCGGGCGGCCCGGTAGACCCGGGACCGGTCCAGGGTGCCGGACAGGAAGGCGGCGGCCAGGCGGGTGCGGGCGAAGGGCCTACCGCCGTCGACGACCCGGACGTCGAGCTGTCCGTCGGCCAGGGCGGCGCGGTGGGTGGGGGCGAAGCCCGCCGGTTCGTACGCCCCGTTGCCGGCGAACAGCAGCCACAGCCGGTGCGGGCGGCCGTCGGCGTGGACGGTGACGGGTTCGGCGGTCGGCAGCAGCTTGGCGACGGCCACCGCGAGGGCCGGCCACTTGCCGATGCGCTTCTCCAACTTCTCCCGCTGGTGGACGAGTTCGGGGTAGATGCCGAGGCTGAAGGTGTTCACGAAGGTCCGGGCGCCGGCGTCGTCGGCGGCCAGGCCCAGGTCCACGCCGACGGCGGTGCCGGCCTGGACGGCCTCGGCGGTGGCCTCGTGGGTGGTGGCACCGAGGTCGAGTGCGAAGTGGTTGAGGGTGCCGCCGGGGAAGACCGCCAGCGGCAGCGCGCGCTCGACGGCCAGCGCCGCGGCCAGGTTGACGCTGCCGTCGCCGCCGCACACCCCGAGCGCGCCGCCGGCCCTGGCGGCCCGGTCGGCGGCCTCCGTCAATGTCTTCGCCAGGTCGTCCTGCGGCCCGCACACCCGGACGTCCGCCTCGGGCAGCAGGGCGCGCAGCGTCCCGGCCACGTCCTCGGCGGCGGGAGCGAGCGGAGAGCCGCTGCCGGAGCCCGAGTTGACCACCACCGACAGCCCCCTCCCCTGCGGCAGGGCCGGGGCCGGACAGGCGGCCGGGGCGGCGGGCGGCGGCACGTCGGACGAGCGCGGCCACCAGTGCAGGGTCGCGGCGGCCGCCGCCGTACCCAGCGCCGCACCGGCCAGGACGTCGCCCGGGTAGTGCGCGCCGGTGTAGACGCGCGAGAGGGCCACCGCCGCCGCGACCGGCGCGACGGCCGCGCCCAGCAGCGGGGACTCGATCGCCACACCGGCGGCGAAGGCGGCCGCGGACGCGGAGTGACCGGAGGGGAAGGAGGTGGTGACGGGCTGGCGCAGCAGCCGACGCACGGCCGGGACGGCGTCCAGCACCGGGCGGGGCCGGCGGGTGGCGTGCTTGGCGACGGTGTTGGCGGCGGCCGAGGCGATGGCGAGCGAGCCGAGGCCGCGCAGGGCCGCGCGGCGCCCGCGGCGTCCGCCGACCGCGCCGAGGACGGCGGCGGTGCCCATCCACAGCACCCCGTGGTCGGCGGCCCGGCTCAGCGCCCGCAGCCAGGGGCGGGTGCCGTGCAGCGGCGCGGCGGCGATACGGTCGAAGAGGGCTCGGTCTATGGCGTCCAGTCGTGTGGTCTTCAGTCGCTTCATCCGACGAACCTACGGCGCGCGGGCGACAACGCCGGGGAGGAGGCCGGGGGTGTGTCGCGGCGGCCGGCCGGCCGTGACGGGCCGCGTACAGGGTCCGGAACTCCCCCAGCAGGGCTGCTCGGTGTGGCTGCTACCCCACGCCGCTACCCCGCGCTGCTACCCCGCGCCGCTACCCCGCGCTGCTACCCCGCGCCGCTACCCCGCGTCGCGCGGCGGCAGCCCTCGGGTGATCCGGTTGAACAGCTCGGCCAGCGGCTCGCCGAGGTCCTGACCGAACTCGGTCAGCCCGTAGGTGACCTGGGGCGGTGTCGTCGGCTCGACCTTCCGCCAGACCAGGCCGTCCTGGACCAGCGCGCGCAGGGTCTGGGCGAGCATCTTCTCGCTGATGCCGTGGATGCTCTCGCGCAGCTCGTAGAACCGGAGGTCGTTGCTCTGCAGGGAGATCAACACCCAGATGCCCCACCTGCTGGTCACGTGGTCGACCACGTCCCGCGCGGGGCAGTCGGTGTGAAACACCTCATACCGCTTCCCGGCCTCGCCCTGCCTGTGCTGCACACCTACCACCATGTCCTGAGCTTACCTCAGGGTATGTCCTTACCAAGGGTTAGCCCTGGCTCCTAGCGTGAGGACCACCGAGGCCACAGCGGCCACGGCGGACGTCGAACGAGGAGTTGACCATGATCGTGGTGACCGGGGCTACCGGCAATGTGGGCCGGCCGCTGACGCGGGCGCTGGCCGAGGCGGGCCAGCAGGTGACGGCGGTGTCGCGGCACGCGGCGGCGGTGCCGGACGGTGTCCGCCACGTGGCGGCCGACCTGGCCGGGCCGGCCGGCCTCGAACCCGCGCTGGCCGGGGCGAAGGCGCTCTTCCTGCTGCTGTCCGGCGACCTGCACGCCGCCGGGGCCAACCCGGCCGACCTCATCGGCCAGGCCGTGACCGGCGGGGTCCGCCGGATCGTCCTGCTCTCCTCGCAGGGTGTGGCGACCAGGCCCTTCGGCCCGACGCGGATCGCGATGCGCGAACTGGAGGACGTCCTGCGGGGGTCCGGCGTGGGCTGGAGCATCCTGCGGCCGGGCGGCTTCGCCTCCAACGCCCTGTGGTGGGCCGAGTCCGTCCGCGCGCAGCGGGTCGTCGCCGCGCCCTTCGGCGACGTCGGGGTGCCGATCGTCGACCCGGCGGACATCGCCGACGTCGCGGCGGCCTGCCTGCTGGAGGACCGGCACAACGGCGGCGTGTACGAGCTGACCGGCCCGGAGGTGATCACCCCCCGCCAGCAGGCGCAGGCCATCGCGGCCGCCCTGGGCTCGCCGGTGCGGTTCCACGACCTCACCCGCGACGAGGCCGGCGCCGCCATGGCCCAGGGCATGCCGGTGGAGCTCGCCCAGGACACCCTGGACATCCTCGGCTCCCCGAACCCGGCCGAGCTGCGCGTCAGCCCGGACGTCCAGCAGGTCCTCGGCACCGCCCCGCGCCCCTTCGCCGCCTGGGCCGCCCGCAACGTCGCCGCCTTCCGCTGAGCCCGCCCAACCGGCCCCGTCCGCACCACACCGGCTCACGGCCGACGGCCGACGGCCGACTCCGGATGTTCCGGGTGTGGAACCGCCGATCCCGGGCAGACGCCGTCCGGGGCGGACCGAGCCCCCACTACCGAGAGGAGTGATCCGATGAGTGCCAAGGACAAGCTGCACAACGCGGCCGAGAAGGTCCACGGCAAGGCCAAGGAGGCCGCCGGACGGGCCACCGGCGACCGGGTCGTCGAGGCCGAGGGCCGGGGCAAACAGATCAAGAGCGACCTGAAGCAGGCCGGCGAGAAGATCAAGGACGTCGGAAAGGACTGACCCGGCGCACGGCGGCCGCGCCCGCGCGGCCGCCCCGCCCGCCCGGCTCAACGGTCCCTGCCCCCGGCCCGAGGGACCCAGGAACCCGTGGAGACGCCGCAGTCCCGCGCGACCGTCGAGAGCGCCCGGCCGCCACGCGCCGGTCGGGGGGGCGCGCCGCGCGGGGGGGGGGGGGGGGGTGTGTTGTGAGCCACGGGCAGGGGTGTGTTGATGGTGGTGTGTGCGGTGAGTGTGGCAACGCTAGGG
>NZ_JBHWIO010000099.1:0-465 GCF_042732075.1 Kitasatospora sp. NPDC059812 | reverse complement strand
CCGCGCGCGCCCCCGCCCCGCGCCGCCGTGTCTACGCGTGGGGCCGCGGCCTGCGCCCCCCCGCGCGGGCCCGCCCCGCCGCCCGGGGGGGCGCCGCCCCCCCCCCCGCGGGGGGCGGGCCCCTGACGGTGGCGGCCTGCACACGCGGCGGGTGTGCGGCTGGGGTGTGATCAGCCGATCTGGCCCCAGGGAGAGAAAGGACCGCCGGGGGTGGCCTGGCTGCTGCCGGCGACGTTGCCGTTGGCGGAGGTCACATAGATGGCGATGGTGTTGAACTGGCTGAACACCACGCTCGGGTCGCTGGCCACACCTGTGGGGTCACCCGCGTCCGCGATCGTGACCCACGATCCGAACGGTCCGCCCGGGGTGTTCTGGTTGCTGCCCTGAATGGTGCCGCCCGTAGTACGGGCGTAGAGCACCATCGTGCCGTTGGGCACCTGAAGCGCAGCCGGCTTGCCGACGAAC
>NZ_JBHWIO010000098.1:29725-33604 GCF_042732075.1 Kitasatospora sp. NPDC059812 | reverse complement strand
CTCGGACTCGCCCACAACGGCACGACCTGGCAAATCCAGGCCACCACCTGACAGCACGGCCCGGATCAACCCAAGATCTTCATCAGCCTTCTAGCAGTCGTCCGAACGGGTGAGGCCGGGCCCGCCGCCCGTGCGCCCGGGGCCGCGCCCGTGCGGCGGCCGGAAGAATGCCGCAGACGGGGGCCGGGGACGGGAAGGGAGCACACGGTGCCGACGGGATCGCTCACAGGACAGGTCGCCCTGATCACCGGCGCGGGCCGGGGAATCGGCCGGGAGATCGCCATCGGCCTGGCTGCCGAGGGCATGGCCGTCGGCCTGGTCGGCCGCACCCACGGGACGCTGACCGACACCCTCAAGGAGTGCGCCCGGCGCGGCTCCCGCGGCGTCGCCGTCACCGCCGACGTCACCCGCGCCGGCGCCGTCCGCGAGGCCGTCCGGGTCGTCGAACGCGACCTCGGCCCGATCGACCTGCTGATCAACAACGCCGGCCTGGTCGACCGCGCCGAGGTGCCGCTCTGGGAGACCGACGCCAACCAGTGGTGGCAGGTGATCGAGACCAACCTGCGCGGCCCCTACAACCTGCTGCGCTGCGTCCTGCCCGGCATGGTGTCCCGGCGGCGCGGCCGGGTGGTCAACCTCAACTCCGGCTTCGCCCTGCGCCCGGACGGCCACTACACCGCGTACGCGACCTCCAAGGGCGCGCTGCTCCAGCTCTCCGACAACATGGCGGACTCGCTGGCCCGCCACGGCATCGTCATCCTCGACATCAGCCCCGGCGCGGTCGAAACCGACATGACCGCCGCCATGCCGATGTTCAAGGACACGCAGACCTGGGGCTCCATCCCGTACATGGTCGCGGTCACCGTGGACGCCGCCCGCGGCCGCTTCGATGGCCTGCACGGCCGGTTCATCCACGCCGGGCGGGACGACCTGGAGGAACTGGTCAACCGGGCCGCGGAGATCCGCGCGGCGGACGCCCGGACGCTGCGGATGCGCCCGTACAAGGCGGACGACCCGATGGGCTGAACGGGCCCCTCGGCCGGCGTGGTCGTTCCTGGTCCGAAGAGCGGTCAGGCGCACAGCTGACTGGCGGTCACCGGCTTCAGCCCCGCCTTGGCGAGGCCGTCCAGGATGCCCGGCAGCGCGTCCACCGTGCACTGGTGGCCCATGTGCAGGGCGACCACCGACCCGCCGCGCACCGACTTCAGCACCCGGCGCTGCAACTCGGCGGCCGACGGGTCGTTGTAGTCGCGCGGGTCGACGTCGAAGGACAGCACGTGCTCGTAGCCGACCGCCTTCGCCTGCTCGCGCACCGTCCGGGTGGCGTACTGCGCGGCGGACGGGCGGAACCAGCGGCCGATCGAGCCGGTGAGCCGCTGGAGCCGTTCGGCGCACTGGGCGATCTCGTCGTGCACCTGGGCGGCCGTCATCGTCGACAGGTCGAGGTGGTTCTGGGTGTGGTTGCCCAGCTCGTGGCCGGCGTCCAGGATCCGGCGGGCCATCTGCGGCTGCTGGTCGAGCCAGCTGCCGACGACCATCACGGTCAGCTTGATGCCGCGCTGCTCGGCGGCCTCCAGCAGCGCGGTGGCCTGCTTCGGATCGCCGCTGCCGTGGCAGGTCAGCGCCACGAACTTGCTGGTGCGCGGCCCGTTCACCACCTCGACCGGGGTGCCGGCGGCGAGCGGCGGCAGCACCGGCGGCGTCGGAGGCGTGGGCGGGGGCGTGGGCGGCGTCGCGGCCCCGGCGGCCGGCTCCGCGCCGGTGGCCGGGTCGGTACCGGCGGTCGGGTCGGCCCCGGTGGGCTGCGGCTCCGGCGGGGCGGACGGCACGGGGGAGGCCGGGCCCTCGCCGCCGTTCCAGGCCGGGTCGGTGGTGTGCTGCGGGTCGAGGGTGCCCGGGTGCACGGCGAGCCCCCCGGCGTCGGCCCGGCGCGGGGTGCCGGAGGCACACGCGCTGAGGAACCCGCTGGCGGCGGTCAGGGCGGCCAGCTGGACGGCGGTGCGCAGTACGGTGCGGCGGTCGGCAGTCATCGGCAGTCAGCATAGGGACGGCGGCCACCCACGGCGATCCGAGGAGCGTCCCGGTACCGCCATTGACGTGCACACACTCCACTGCCCGGGTGTTGCGTAAACCTGAACTCCCGCTGTTTCACCGGCGTGTCGTCGGATACGATCACGGCGCACCGCACGCCACGGGAGGGTGGCCGGGCCGGACGCGGGTCACCCCCGTCGTACCGGGCGGGCCCGCCGACCGCCGCGGCGGTGCCATTTTCGGCAGTGAGCACGGCAGAGGGGGGCGGAACAGGATGCACGAGGACAGCGCAGCCGTCGGCGAGGCCACCGGCACCGACTGGGACTGGGCCAGAGCGGACGACTGGCAGCCGCCGAGCGAGCTCGACACCGGCATCCCGCACACCGCCCGGATGTACGACTACTACCTGGGCGGCAAGGACAACTTCGAGGCCGACCGCAAGGCCGCCCAGGCCGCCATAGCCGCCTACCCCGCGCTGCCGCTGCTGGCCCGCACCAACCGGCAGTTCCTCGGCGACGCGGTGGAGTTCGCCGCCGGCCGGGGCATCCGCCAGTTCGTCGACATCGGCACCGGCATCCCGGCCGTCGGCTCCACCAGCGAGGTCGCCCAGCGGGTCGCCCCGGACGCCCGGGTGGTGTACGTCGACAACGACCCGATCGTCGCCACCCACGCCCGCGCCCTGCTGGCCGGCCACCCCGCCGGACACACCTCGGTCATCGAGGCCGACCTGCGCGACCCGGCCGCCATCCTCGACCACCCGGGCCTGCTCGCCGCCGTCGACCTGTCCCGGCCGGTCGCGCTGATGCTCGTCGCCGTGCTGCACTTCATCCGCGACGAGGACGGCGCCCAGAAGATCGTCCGCACCCTGCGCGACGCGCTCGCCCCCGGCAGCGCGCTGATCCTCTCCCACGGCAGCCCCGACTTCGCCTCCCGGGAGAGCGCCGCCGAAGGCACCCGCATCTACCGCAGCGCCAGCGCCCCCCTGGTGCTGCGCCCGCGAGCCGGCGTCGAACCCTTCTTCGGCGACTTCGAGTTCGCCGGCCCCGGCCTGGTCCAACTCCCGCTCTGGCGCCCCACCCCCGGCCACGTCCCCACCACCGAACTCCCCGAAGGCTGGCAGGACGTCTCCGCCTACGCGGGCGTCGCGTTCAAGCCGTAGCCCCGGTTCACGAGGCGGCCCCGGCGCCTCCCTCCTACGCCGGGACCGGCCTCGCGAACACCCTAGGCTCGGCCACTGACAGCCCGTCACCCTCCCCGGTGCGTACCGGGAGAAATCGGCACGACAGCGCGGGCGGACCGGTGTTAGCTTCCGCGGCATGGAACCCCTGAACGAGAACGAGATCCGCGCGTCCTTCGTCAACTGCTCCAAGGGCGAGGCCAGTCGGCTCAACCTCCCCCGGGGCCTGGCGGAACTGCCCTGGGAGAACCTGGACTTCCTCGGCTGGCGGGACCAGGGCGCGCCCGACCGGGCCTACCTGGTGGCGTCGTACGGCGGCGAGCCGGTCGGCGTGACGCTGCGGGTGCCGACGATCCGCCGCAGCCTCACCAAGACCAACGTCTGCTCGCTGTGCATCACCGCGCACGCCGGCTCCGGCGTCGCGCTGCTCGCCGCCCGCCGGGCCGGGGCGGCCGGGCGGGAGGGCAACACCGTCGGCACGTACATCTGCGCCGACCTCGCCTGCTCGCTGTACGTGCGCGGGCTGAAGAAGTCCGCCCTGGTGACCAGGCCCGACGAGTCGCGGGGGGGGGGGGGGGGGGGGGAGCCGCGGCGGGGGGGGGGGGGCGCCGCGGCCCCCCCCCGGGAGACCGACCCCACCCCCGGCGCGGAGGCCCGCAGCCCCCCCCCCG
>NZ_JBHWIO010000098.1:0-29715 GCF_042732075.1 Kitasatospora sp. NPDC059812 | reverse complement strand
GCGCCCGCGGCGGCGCGGGGCCGCGCCCACAACGCCCGCGGGGGGCGCGCCGGTGCCCCCCCCCCCTCGACCGGACGGTGGGCAACCTGGACGCGTTCCTCGCCAAGGTGCTCGCCGACACCGCGCGATGACGGGACGCGCCGACACCGCGCGCTGAGGGGATCAGTGCCCGCGCAGCTGGTCGAGGTCGCGCCGCTCCCGCTTGGTCGGGCGACCGGCGCCCCGGTCCCGCTCGCCGGCCGTCGCGACGAGTTCGCGCGGCGGCCGCGGCGGGCTGTTGTCGATCAGGCAGTCCGCCGCCACCGTCGCGCCGACCCGCTTGCGGATGAGCTTCTGCACCACGACGACCCGCTCGTAGCCCTCCTCGCGGACCCGCACCTCGTCCCCGGGGCGCAGCGCCTGGGCCGGCTTGACCCGCTCGCCGTTCACCCGCACGTGTCCGGCCCGGCAGGCGGCGGCGGCCAGCGCCCGCGTCTTGGTGAGCCGGACCGACCAGATCCAGCTGTCCACCCGCACGCTTCCCTCGTGTTCAGCCATCCCTGGAGCCTACCCAAGCCGCCCGAGCCCGAGCCCGAGCCCGAGCCCGAGCCCGCGGCGCCTGCTACGCCGCCTCCGGCACCATCCGGGCCGCCTGCGGAGCCTCCTGGACCGCCCAGCCGTTGCCGTCCGGGTCGTTGAAGAACACGAAGGAGTTCCACGCCTCGCCGTGCCCGTCCACCCGGCTGCCCGCCTCGAAGTGCTGGACCGGGCTGACCTCGACGCCCCGGGCCGCGAGTTCGGCGTGCGCCTTGTCGATGTTCGGTACCACCAGCTGCAGTCCCTTCACGGATCCGGGCGGCGCCCCGATGACCCCGGTGCCCACCACGATGGAGCACGTGGAGCCCGGGGGAGTCAGCTGGACGACCCGGACCCCGTCGCGCAACCGGGTGTCGTGGTCGACCGTGAAGCCGACCAGCTCCTCGTAGAACAGCTTTGCGCGGTCCACGTCCGACACCGGGACCACCACGACTTCGAGCTTCCAGTCCATCGCCCTCACCCCTCTCGGCCGGGCTCTTCCAGTATCCGTCGAAACGGTTCCCCGTCGGGCCGTCGGATAGCCTGAGAACACGATGAATCCCGAGATCACGCCCGCCGCGGCGACCCTGTTCAGCACGCCGTGGGGCGCCTTCGACCTCACCCGCTTCCCCGAGGACCCGCGTGAGCGGCTGCGGGCCTGGGACGCGGCCGACGAGTACCTGCTGCGCCACCTCGCGGGCGAGGCGGACAGCGCCGCCGGCACCGTGACCGACCTGGCCGGCCGCCGGATCGTCGTCCTGGGCGACCGCTGGGGCGCGTTGACCACCGCGCTGGCCGCCCACGAGCCGGTGCAGATCGTCGACTCCCACCTCGGCCGGCAGGCCACCCTGGCCAACCTGGCGCGGGCCGGCGCCACCGTCGACCCGGCCCGGCTGCTGACCACCCGGGACGCCCCGCCGGAGCGGATCGACGTCCTGCTGGTGCGCGTGCCCAAGAGCCTGGCCCTGCTGGAGGACCAGCTGCACCGGCTGGCCCCCGCCGTCCACCCGGGCACGGTGGTGGTCGGCGCCGGCATGGTCGCCGAGATCCACACCTCCACGCTCCAGCTCTTCGAGCGGATCCTCGGCCCGACCCGCACCTCGCTCGCCGCCCGCAAGGCCCGGCTGATCTTCTGCACCCCGGATCCGGCGCTGGATCCCGGCCCCAGCCCGTGGCCGCACCGCTACGCGCTGCCGCCGGACGTCGGAGCGGTGTCCGGGCGCACGGTGGTCAACCACGCCGGCACGTTCTGCGCCGAGCGCCTCGACATCGGCACCCGCTTCTTCCTCGGCCACCTGCCGACCCCGGCGCCCGGGGCCCGGGTGGTCGACCTGGGCTGCGGCAACGGCGTGGTCGGCACGGCCGCCGCGCTGGCCGGGCCGGGTGCGGAGCTGGTGTTCGTCGACGAGTCCCATCAGGCGGTGGCCTCGGCGGAGGAGACCTTCCGCGCCAATCTGGGCCCGGACGCCCGGGCGGAGTTCCTGACGGCCGACGCGCTGGCGCCGGAGGTGGCGCCCGCGGGCTCGGTGGACCTCGTCCTGAACAATCCGCCGTTCCACTCGCACCAGGCCACCACGGACGCCACCGCCTGGCGGATGTTCACCGGTGCCCGGCGGGCGCTGCGGCCGGGCGGGGAGCTGTGGGTGGTCGGCAACCGCCATCTCGGTTACCACGTCAAGCTGCGGCGTCTCTTCGGGAACTGCCAGCTGGTGGCGGGCAACCCCAAGTTCGTGGTGCTGCGCGCGGTCAAGCGGTAGTCCGGCGTCCGCCCGGTCGGTGGCGGGTCGGTCGCGGGCCGGTGGCGGCCCGGCCGGGCGGGCGCAGGGCGGTTTTCGGGCGTTCTTCGGGGTCCTGACCGCAGCTCCTTGCATGAATGTTCCGTGCTGCGTATATTCATGCCACAACAAAGGAGGAACGCCATGGCATTGCGAGTCGCCGTCGCCGGCGCGAGCGGATACGCGGGCGGCGAGGTGCTGCGTCTGCTGCTCGGCCACCCGGAGGTGGAGATCGGGGCGCTGACCGGCGGCTCGAACGCGGGCACCCGGCTGGGCGCGCTCCAGCCGCACCTGATCCCGCTCGCCGACCGCGTCCTCGAACCCACCACCCCCGAGGTGCTGGCCGGCCACGACGTGGTCTTCCTGGCGCTGCCGCACGGCCAGTCCGCCGCCGTCGCCGAGGCGCTCGGCGACAACGTCCTGGTGGTCGACTGCGGCGCCGACTTCCGGCTCCGCGCCGCCACCGACTGGGAGCAGTTCTACGGCTCCGCGCACGCCGGCACCTGGCCCTACGGCCTGCCCGAACTCCCCGGCCACCGGGCCGCGTTGAAGGGCAGCAACCGGATCGCCGTGCCCGGCTGCTACCCGACGGCCGTGTCCCTGGCGCTGTTCCCGGCATACGCGGCCGGGCTCGCCGAGCCGGAGGCCGTCGTGGTCGCCGCCTCCGGCACCTCCGGTGCGGGCAAGGCCGCCAAGACCCACCTGCTGGGCAGCGAGGTCATGGGCAACGTCAGCCCGTACGGCGTCGGCGGCGTGCACCGGCACACCCCGGAGATGGTGCAGAACCTCACCCCGGTCGCGGGCGAGCCCGTCACCGTCTCCTTCACGCCGACCCTCGTCCCGATGCCGCGCGGCATCCTCGCCACCTGCTCCGCCAAGGCGCGGCCCGGCGTGACCGCCGAGAGCCTGCGCGCCGCCTACACCGAGGCGTTCGCGGACGAGCCGTTCGTCCACCTGCTGCCCGAGGGGCAGTGGCCGCAGACCAGCAGCGTCTACGGCGCCAACACCGCCCTCGTCCAGGTCGCGCTGGACGCCACCGCCGGGCGGATCATCGCGATCAGCGCGATCGACAACCTCGTGAAGGGCACCGCGGGCGGCGCGGTGCAGAGCATGAACATCGCCCTGGGCCTGCCCGAGGAGCTGGGCCTCCCCGTGAACGGAGTCGCACCGTGAGCAACAGTACGAACGTGGGCGTGACGGCCGCCAAGGGCTTCCGGGCCGCCGGCGTGACCGCTGGCATCAAGGCCTCCGGCACCCCGGACCTCGCCCTGGTGGTCAACGACGGCCCCGCGCTCGCCGCCGCCGGCGTCTTCACCGCCAACCGGGTCAAGGCCGCGCCGGTCGTCTGGTCCGAGCAGGTCCTCAAGGGCGGCCAGGTGTCCGCCGTGGTCCTCAACTCCGGCGGCGCCAACGCCTGCACCGGCCCGCTCGGCTTCCAGGACACCCACACCACCGCGGAGAAGGTCGCCGAGGAGCTGGAGCTCAACGCCGGCGAGGTCGCCGTCGCCTCCACCGGCCTGATCGGCGAGCGCCTCCCGATGGATGTCCTGCTGCCCGGCGTCGCGCTGGCCGCCCGGGAGCTGAGCGCGACCGGCGGCGAGGCCGCCGCGATCGCCATCAAGACCACCGACACCGTGCACAAGACCGCCCAGGTCACCAGCCCGGCGGGCTGGACGGTCGGCGGCATGGCCAAGGGCGCGGGCATGCTCGCCCCGAGCCTGGCCACCATGCTGGTCGTGATCACCACCGACGCCGACCTGGACGCCGCCGCCCTGGACACCGCGCTGCGCGGCGCCACCCGCACCACCTTCGACCGGATCGACTCCGACGGCTGCATGTCCACCAACGACACCGTGCTGCTGCTGGCCTCGGCCGCCTCCGGCGTCGTCCCGGACGAGGCCGAGTTCGCCGAGGCGGTCCGCACCGTCAGCGCCGACCTGGCCCGCCAGCTGATCGCCGACGCCGAGGGCGCCAGCAAGGACATCCGGATCGACGTCACCGGCGCCGCCACCGAGCAGGAGGCCGTCGACGTCGCCCGGACGATCAGCCGAAACAACCTGCTCAAGTGCGCGATCCACGGCGAGGACCCCAACTGGGGCCGGGTGCTGGCCGCGATCGGCACCACCGACGCCGCCTTCGAGCCGGACCGGCTGGACGTGGCCATCAACGGCGTCTGGGTCTGCAAGGACGGCAGCGTCGGCGAGGACCGCACCCTGGTGGACATGGCCGGCCGCGAGGTCGTCATCACCGCGAACCTCAACGCCGGTACGGCGAGCGCCTCGTTGTGGACCAACGACCTCACCGCCGACTACGTCCACGAGAACAGCGCCTACTCGACCTGATGCCCGACAGGTGACGCGCGCCACCGATGCGCGACACCTGATCCGCGACACCCGATGCGCGACACCCGTTCGGACGAGGGACACCCGTGAAGATCGCACCCAAGGGCGAACAGGCCCGCAACAACACCGCGTTGCCCAAGGCGATGACGCTGATCGAGGCGCTGCCGTGGCTGGAGCGCTTCCACGGCAAGACCGTCGTGATCAAGTTCGGCGGCAACGCCATGGTGGACGAGAGCCTCAAGTCGGCCTTCGCCCAGGATGTCGTCTTCCTGCGCTACGCCGGCCTGCACCCCGTCGTGGTGCACGGCGGCGGCCCGCAGATCAGCGCCCAGCTGGAGCGGCTCGGCCTGGAGTCCAGCTTCACCAACGGCCTGCGGGTCACCACCCCCGAGACCATGGACGTGGTCCGGATGGTGCTGGCCGGCCAGGTGCAGCGCGAACTGGTCGGCCTGCTCAACGAGCACGGCCCGTTCGCCGTCGGCATGACCGGCGAGGACGCGCACACCATGACGGCGGTCAAGCGGTACGCGGTGGTGGACGGCGAGCAGGTCGACATCGGCCTGGTCGGCGACATCGTCAACATCGAGGCCGGCGCCGTGAAAGCGCTGATCGCCGACGGCCGGATCCCGGTCATCTCCTCGATCGCGCGCGGCGCCGACGGCCACGTCTACAACATCAACGCCGACACCGCCGCGGCCGCCCTGGCGGTCTCGCTGGGCGCCGAGATGCTGGTGGTCCTGACCGACGTCGAGGGCCTCTACGCGGACTGGCCGAACTCCGACGACGTGATCAGCCAACTCGCCGCGAGCGAGCTGGAGGAGCTGCTGCCGAGCCTGGCCAGCGGCATGCTCCCCAAGATGGAGGGCTGCCTGCGCGCCGTCCGCTCCGGGGTGGGCACCGCCCGCGTCCTGGACGGCCGGGTGCAGCACAGCCTGCTGCTGGAGATCTTCACCGACGAGGGCATCGGCACGATGGTCGTGCCGGACGACGAACAGACCGTGACCGGGGGACTGGCATGACCGCGAACGAGCAACTGACCGGCCGGTGGCAGCACGCCTTCACCGACAACTACGGCACCCCGCGGATCGCGCTGGTGCGCGGTGCGGGCGCCAAGCTCTGGGACGCCGACGGCAAGGAGTACACCGACCTGCTCGGCGGCATCGCCGTCAACGCCCTCGGCACCGCCCACCCGGCGGTCGTCGAGGCGGTCAGCCGGCAGATCGCCACCCTGGGCCACGTCTCCAACCTCTTCATGGCCGAGCCGACCATCGCCCTCGCCGAGCGGCTGCTGCGGCTGGACGGCCGGGACGGCGGCCGGGTGTTCTTCTGCAACTCCGGCGCCGAGGCCAACGAGGCCGCGTTCAAGATCAGCCGCCGGACCGGCCGCACCCACCTGGTCGCCCTCCAGGGCGCCTTCCACGGCCGGACGATGGGCGCCCTCGCGCTCACCGGCCAGCCGGCCAAGCAGGAGCCGTTCCGCCCGCTGCCCGGCGACGTCACGCACGTCCCGTTCGGCGACGTCGAGGCGCTGCGCGCGGCCGTCACCACCGAGACCGCGGCGGTCTTCCTGGAGCCGATCCAGGGCGAGAACGGCGCCATCCCGCTGCCCGAGGGCTACCTGAGGGCGGCCCGCGAGATCACCCGGGCGACGGGCACCCTGCTGATCCTGGACGAGATCCAGACCGGCGTCGGCCGCACCGGGTACTGGTACGCCCACCAGGCCGTCGAGGGCGTCGAGCCGGACGTCGTCACCCTCGCCAAGGCGCTCGGCGGCGGGCTGCCGATGGGCGCGGTGCTGGCCTTCGGCGAGGCCGCCGAACTGCTCACCCCGGGCCAGCACGGCACCACCTTCGGCGGGAACCCGGTGGCCGCGGCGGCCGGGCTCGCGGTGCTGGACACCATCGAGTCCGAGGGCCTGCTGGAGCACGTCCGCAAGCTCGGCGAGCGGCTGCGCCAGGGCGTCGAGGCGATCGGCGACCCGCTGGTCTCACACGTGCGCGGCGCCGGACTGCTGCTCGGCATCGTGCTCACCGAGCCGGTGTCGGTGCGGGTGCAGGCCGCCGCGCAGGAGGCGGGCTTCCTGGTCAACGCGGCCGTCCCGGACGCCGTCCGGCTGGCCCCGCCGCTGGTGCTGACCGAGCAGGAGGCGGACGCCTTCCTCGCCGCTCTGCCGGGCGTCCTGCGGGCGGTGCGCGAGGGCGCCCCGGCCGATGCGAGCTGACCGTTGTCCGGGAGAATAACCACATGACCGTTTCCCACTCCGGCCCGTCCGCCGCAGGCCCGTCGCCGCAGGTGCCGCAGACCCGCACCGCGCGGCACCGGCGGATCGTGGACCTGCTCACCCGCCAGCCCGTGCGCTCGCAGAGCCAGCTCGCCAAGCTGCTCGCCGACGACGGACTCGTGGTCACCCAGGCGACCCTCTCCCGGGACCTGGACGAGCTGGGCGCGGTCAAGATCCGCAACCGGGACGGTGCGCTGATCTACGCCGTCCCGGCGGAGGGCGGCGACCGCACGCCGCGCGCGCCCATGGGCGAGTCGGCCAGCGAGGGCCGGATGGCCCGGCTGGCCGGCGAGCTGATGGTCTCCGCGACGGCCTCCGGCAACCTGGTGGTGCTGCGCACCCCTCCGGGGGCCGCGCAGTTCCTCGCCTCGGCGATCGACCAGGCGGAGGTGTTCGAGATCATCGGCACCATCGCCGGCGACGACACCGTCCTGCTGATCAGCCGGGACCCGGCGGGCGGCCAGGCGCTCGCCGACCACCTCATGCAACTCGCCCAGGCGAAGGCGCAGTAGCGCGCCACGACGCGATACCCCGACGCGTCACGACGCACAACGACGCGACACGACACGAAACCCCGACCGGTGGAGAACTTCCCCGGCCGGGGTTTTGTGTTTCATACGGAGTAGTGCATACTTATGCCTGTCGCCGTAAACCTGTACGGAAACCCTGTACGTAGAGCTGTAAGGAGAAAGCCGTGGCCGAGCGCGTCGTACTCGCCTACTCGGGCGGACTGGACACCTCCGTCTGCATCGGCTGGATCGCCGAGGAGACGGGCGCCGAGGTCATCGCCGTCGCCGTCGACGTCGGCCAGGGCGGCGAGGACCTGGAGGCGATCCGCCAGCGCGCGCTGGACTGCGGCGCCGTCGAGGCCGAGGTCGCGGACGCCCGCGACGAGTTCGCCGACGAGTACTGCCTCCCGGCGATCAAGGCCAACGCGCTCTACCAGGGCCAGTACCCGCTGGTCTCCGCGCTGTCCCGGCCGGTCATCGTCAAGCACCTGGCCGCCGCCGCCCGCAAGCACGGCGCCACCACCGTCGCGCACGGCTGCACCGGCAAGGGCAACGACCAGGTCCGGTTCGAGGTCGGCATCAACTCCCTGGCCCCCGGCCTGAAGTGCATCGCCCCGGTGCGCGACTACGCGATGACCCGGGACAAGGCGATCGCCTTCGCCGAGGCCAAGGGCCTGCCGATCGCCACCACCAAGAAGTCCCCGTACTCGATCGACCAGAACGTCTTCGGCCGGGCCGTCGAGACCGGCTTCCTGGAGGACATCTGGAACGCCCCGATCGAGGACGTCTACGACTACACCCAGGACCCGGCCGCCCCGCGCGAGGCCGACGAGGTGGTCATCACCTTCGACGCCGGCGTCCCGGTGGCGATCGACGGCCGCAAGGTCACCGTCCTCCAGGCCATCGAGGAGCTGAACAAGCGGGCCGGCGCCCAGGGCATCGGCCGGCTGGACATGGTCGAGGACCGGCTGGTCGGCATCAAGTCCCGGGAGATCTACGAGGCCCCCGGCGCGATCGCCCTGATCACCGCCCACCAGGCCCTGGAGAACGTCACCGTCGAGCGCGAACTCGCCCGCTACAAGCGGCAGGTGGAGCAGCGCTGGGCCGAACTCGTCTACGACGGCCTCTGGTTCTCCCCGCTCAAGCGCGCGCTGGACGGCTTCGTGAACGAGGCCAACCAGCACGTCACCGGCGAGATCCGGATGGTCCTGCACGGCGGCCGGGCCGTGGTCAACGGCCGCAAGTCCGACCAGTCGCTGTACGACTTCAACCTCGCCACCTACGACACCGGCGACACCTTCGACCAGTCGATGTCCAAGGGCTTCATCGAGATCTTCGGGATGTCCTCGAAGCTCGCCGCCCGCCGCGACCTCGCCTGATCCCCTCCCGTCCCCACTCCCCTTCCCCGTCAGGAGCCCACGCGATGTCCGCCGACCAGCACGCCGACCAGACCGCCGACGTCCGCCTCTGGGGCGCGCGCTTCGCCGACGGCCCGTCCGAGGCGCTGGCCAGGCTCTCCGCCTCGGTCCACTTCGACTGGCGCCTCGCGCCGTACGACATCGCCGGCTCCAAGGCCCACGCCCGGGTCCTGCACAAGGCCGGCCTGCTCTCCGACGACGAGCTCGCCGCGATGCTGGCCGGCCTCGACCAGCTGCTCGCCGACGTCCAGGCGGGCACCTTCACCGGGACCGTCGCCGACGAGGACGTGCACACCGCCCTGGAGCGCGGCCTGCTGGAGCGCCTCGGCGCCGACCTCGGCGGCAAGCTGCGGGCCGGGCGCTCGCGCAACGACCAGATCGCCACCCTGTTCCGGATGTACCTGCGGGACCACGCCAAGACCATCGGCGCCCTGGTGCTCGACCTCCAGCACGCCCTGGTCGGCCTCGCCGAGGCGCACCCGGACACCGCGATGCCGGGGCGCACGCACCTCCAGCACGCCCAGCCCGTCCTCTTCGCCCACCACGTCCTCGCGCACGTGCAGGCCCTCGGCCGGGACGCCGAGCGGCTGCGCCAGTGGGACGTCCGCACCGCCGTCTCCCCGTACGGCTCCGGGGCGCTGGCCGGCTCCTCGCTCGGCCTCGACCCGCAGGCCGTCGCCGCCGACCTCGGCTTCGAGGGCGGCTCGGTCGGCAACTCCATCGACGGCACGGCCTCGCGCGACTTCGTCGCCGAGTTCGCGTTCGTGACCGCGATGATCGGCATCAACCTCTCCCGGATCGCGGAGGAGGTGATCATCTGGAACACCAAGGAGTTCGGCTTCATCACGCTGCACGACGCCTTCTCCACCGGTTCCTCGATCATGCCGCAGAAGAAGAACCCGGACATCGCCGAGCTGGCCCGGGGCAAGTCCGGCCGGCTGATCGGCAACCTGACCGGCCTGCTGGCCACCCTCAAGGCCCTGCCGCTCGCCTACAACCGGGACCTCCAGGAGGACAAGGAGCCGGTGTTCGACTCCTGCGACACGCTGGAGGTGCTGCTGCCCGCGTTCACCGGGATGATGGCCACCCTCACCGTGCACCGGGAGCGGCTGGAGGAGCTGGCCCCGGCCGGCTTCTCGCTCGCCACCGACATCGCCGAGTGGCTGGTCAGGCAGGGCGTGCCGTTCCGGGTCGCGCACGAGGTGGCCGGCGCCTGCGTCAAGGTCTGCGAGGCCGAGGGCATCGAGCTGTCCGACCTGACGGACGAGCAGTTCGCGGCGATCTCGGTGCACCTGACGCCCGAGGTCCGGTCGGTGCTCAGCGTGCACGGCGCCATCGCCTCGCGCAACGGGCGCGGCGGCACCGCGCCGTCGGCGGTGGCGGTCCAGCTCGCCGAGGTGAAGGCGGACCTGGCGCGGCAGCAGGAGTGGATCCAGGGCTGACCGCCGGTCTGCGGGGGAGGGGCGTGACGGTCCGACCGTCGCGCCCCTCCGGCGTCCGCACCCCCGGTCGGGCGTAACCCGGCCCGCCCCGGCCCGTCATGCACGGTGTGTGCACTACCCTTCCGCCCGTCCCCTCCGCCGAGGACGTCTTCCTCGCCGAACGCCGCCGCCGCGTGGTCCGCGAGACCGTGGCCGGCCTGCCGGGCCGCTGCCCCGAGCTGGTCGCCGCCCTCGCCGAGGATCCGCCGCCGACCTACCGGGAGCTCTCCGAACGCCTCGGCATGCCGCGCGGCTCGATCGGGCCGACCCGCTCCCGCTGCCTCGCCTGCCTGCGGATCCTCCTCCATGCCGAGCGGTACCCGTGAGCGGTATCCGCGAGCGGCCGGTGACGCTCCGCACGCAGATCACCCCGGAGGCGGCTCCGCCCGGGTGACGCTCCGCACGCCCGGCCGCCGCGTGACCCTCGCCACGTCGAGCCGTCGCCGCCCCCGGCCACGCCCCGCGCGCGGCGCCCACCAGCCGCCCCACCACCCGCCCCGCCCCCGCGTGACCCTCGCCACGTCGAACGCCCGGAAGGTTGAGAGCAGCTGACACGCGGGTAGAGCGCTGGCGAACGTAGCTCTTGACGGTGCCGCGATCGCTCGGATACTGAGCGTGAGCGCGTCGCCGTCGACCCGGGCACTTCCGGGCCGCGCGGCTGGTACGTTCGTGCGCCACCCCCGGTCAGGGCAGATCCCCGGCCGGGACATCTCCGGCAGGACATCCGGTGCGGCACCCTCACGTTTGCGCGCCGGGCACGACGATGGGGAGGCCCCAGCACATGGGCATGAGCGTGATCATCTCGGCGGCGGACGCCGAGGACGCGGAGCAGATCCTCAAGCTCCAGTACCTCGGCTACCAGCCCGAGGCGGAGCTGTACGGCGACTGGGCGATCGAGCCCCTGACGCAGAGCCTGGAGAGCCTGCGCGCCGAACTGTCCGGGCAGTACGTCCTGGTCGCCCGGCTGGGCGACGAGGTGGTCGGCACCGTCCGTGGTCACGTCGACGCCGAGGGCGTCGGCCGGATAGGGCGCCTGGTCGTCCACCCGAGGATGCAGCGGCACGGCCTGGGCGGCCGGCTGCTGGACGCGCTGGAGCGCCGCCTCGCCGAGGACGGCCGTCCGGTGACCTCCTACCGCCTGTTCACCGGCCACCGCAGCCTCGGCAACCTGCGGCTGTACACCCGCCTGGGCTACCGCCAGTCCGCGGTCGAGCCGGTCACCGACCGGCTCAGCCTGGTGCACCTGGAGAAGCCCGCCGTGGTGTCGCTCGCCGCGACCGCCTGAGCCCTCCGCCCGTTCCGGCCCGCACGGCGCCGCCACCATCCGGACACTCCGGTGGCGGCGCCGAGCCGTATCGTCGCTGGTGGCGGCGCCGGGTGTCCGCATTGCGGACATCACATCCAAGTAATTGGGTCCAAATCGACCCATCTGATTTACTGGCTCACATGACTGCGACGACGAAATGGACCCCCACCGGCACCCTGCCGGCAGGTGAGCGCGCCATGTGCCGTCGAATGTGTCACCGCTGAGGGCCACCGCCCCCGGCACCCGGTCGAGGGTGCCCCCACCTCGCGCCCCGAAGCGAGACCCGGCGTCGTTCCCGTCCGTGCGAGCGCGCCCAGCCTGCCACACCCCTTCTCCCCGCCTGCCCACCCATGGGCGGGTGGTCGTCCACGACGACTCGTGCCCGTGACTCGCGCCCGATGACTCGTAAGGGCCACGCCGTCGCGCGGCCCGGCCGCGCAGCGGCCACGATCAAGAGGTGGCAGGTCCGGATCCCCCTGGCGAAGCGCCGTGCACGTCGCCGACCGCACCCCGGTCGGGCGGCCGCCCGCCGCCCGCCCCCGACCCACGGAAGCAGCTGTGATCACCACCACGGACCTCACGAAGGTCTACCGCTCCCGAGGCCGCGAGGTGAGCGCCCTCGCCGGCGTCGACCTGCACGTCCGCCCTGGCGAGGTCTACGGAGTCGTCGGCACCAGCGGCGCCGGCAAGTCCACCCTCATCCGCTGCGTGAACATGCTGGAGCGTCCGACCTCCGGCACCGTCACGGTGGACGGGGTCGAGCTGACCGCACTGTCCGGCGGCGAGAACCGGGCCGGCCGGGAACTGCGGGAGGCGCGGCGCCGGATCGGCATGGTCTTCCAGCACTTCAACCTGCTCTCCTCGCGGACCGTCCAGCAGAACGTCGAGCTCCCGCTGGAGATCATCGGACTGGACCGCACCCAGCGCCGCCGCAAGGCCGCCGAACTGCTCGACCTGGTCGGCCTCGGCGACAAGGCCCGCAGCTACCCCAACCAGCTCTCCGGCGGCCAGAAGCAGCGCGTCGGCATCGCCCGGGCCCTGGCCGGCGACCCCAAGGTGCTGCTCTCCGACGAGGCCACCTCGGCGCTCGACCCGGAGACCACCCGTTCGATCCTCAAGCTGCTGCGCGACCTCAACCAGCAGCTCGGCCTCACCGTCCTGCTGATCACCCACGAGATGGACGTCATCAAGTCCGTCTGCGACTCCGCGGCCCTGATGCGCGGCGGCCGGGTGGTCGAGTCCGGCAGGCTGACCGACCTGCTGGCCGAGCCCGGCTCCGAGCTGGCCCGCGAGCTGTTCCCGCTCAGCGAGTTCGGCACCGGCCACCCCGGCTCGACCGTGCTGGAGATCACCTTCCAGGGCGACTCCTCGGCCCAGCCCTTCGTCTCCCAGCTGGCCCGCACCTACCAGATCGACATCAACATCCTCGGCGCCGCGGTGGAGACCATCGCCGGCCGGATGGTCGGCCGGATGCGGGTCGAGCTCTCCGGCGGCCACCAGGACAACGTGGTGCCGATCGGCTACCTGCGCGAGCAGGGCCTGCAGGTGGACGTACTGGGCGCGGTGGACGGAGCGGTGGCATGACCTGGGACCAGATGTGGGCCCTGATGGGGCCCGCCACGCAGGAGACCTTCCAGATGGTCGGCGTCTCCACGGCCGTCACCGTGCTGCTCGGCCTGCCGCTGGGCATCCTGCTGGTGCTGACCGACAAGGGCGGGCTGCTGGCGAACCGGGCCGTCAACAAGTCGATCGCCTTCGTGGTGAACATCGCCCGCTCGGTGCCGTTCATCATCCTGATGATCGCGCTGATCTCCTTCACCCGCTGGCTGGTCGGCACCTCCATCGGCTGGCAGGCGGCGACCGTGCCGCTCACCATCGGCGCCATCCCGTTCTTCGCCCGCCTGGTCGAGACCTCCGTCCGCGAGGTCGACCGCGGCCTGGTCGAGGCCGTCCAGGCGATGGGCGGCAGCACCTGGACGATCGTCCGCAAGACGCTGCTCCCGGAGGCGCTGCCCGGCATCGCCGCCTCGGTGACCACCACGATCATCACGCTGATCAGCTACTCCGCGATGGCCGGCACGGTCGGCGGCGGCGGCCTCGGCACGCTCGCCGTCAACTACGGCTACCAGCGCTTCGAGACCGCCTTCATGTGGGTCATCGTGGCCGAGCTGGTGATCCTCGTCACCGCCGTCCAGCTGATCGGCGACTTCGCCGTCCGGCGCCTCGCCAACCGCGGCGGCACCGGCGGCCGGACCCGCCTGCTGGGCCGCACCCCGGCCGGACCGGCCGCCCCCGACGAGGACCTCGTCGCCCCCTAGACCTCCCGGGTCCGACACCGGACCGCGGCTCCCCGTATCACGCAGAAAGGCACTTTTCGTGCGCAACGCCCTGAAGTTCACCAGCATCCTCGCCACCGCCGGCATCGCCCTCTCGCTGGCCGCGTGCGGCAGCTCCGGGTCCTCCTCCTCGGACCCGAACGCGCCGCTCAAGGTCATCGCCAGCCCCACCCCGCACGGGCAGATCCTCAAGTACGTCAAGGACAACCTCGCGGCCAAGGCGGGCCTCAAGCTCGACATCAAGGAGGTCACCGACTACGTGACCCCCAACACGGCGGTGCAGGACGGTTCGGCCGACGCCAACTACTTCCAGCACGTCCCGTACCTGGAGGACTTCAACAAGAAGCACGGCACCGACATCGTCTCGGTCGAGCCCGTGCACCTGGAGCCGCTCGGCGTCTACTCCAAGAAGGTCAAGTCGATCGCCGACCTGCCGGACGGCGCCACCGTCGGCCTGCCCAACGACGCCACCAACGAGGGCCGCGCGCTCAAGCTGCTCGCCGACAACAAGCTCATCACGCTGAAGGACGGCGTCACCACCGCCGCCACCCCGGCCGACGTGACGGGCAACCCGAAGAACCTCAAGTGGAAGGAGCTGGAGGCCGCCCAGCTGCCCCGCTCCATCGCCGACCTCGACGCCGCCGTCATCAACGGCAACTACGCGCTCGACTCCGGCCTGAAGCCCGCCACCGACGCGCTGGTGCTGGAGAAGGCCGAGGGCAACCCGTACGCCAACATCCTCGCCGTGAAGAAGGGCAAGGAGAACGACCCGCGCGTGAAGAAGCTGGCCGAGCTGCTGCACTCCGACGAGGTCAAGAAGTACATCGACGACACCTTCCAGGGCTCGGTCATCCCGGCCTTCTGAGCCGCGGTCCGATCCACGCCCTGATCCCGACCGGCCCCCGCCGCACCTCGGCGGGGGCCCGGTCGGGCAGGATGCACCCGGGGCGCCCTGGTCGGCGGCGTTCTGACGTACCGTCGTGCGGGCGGCGCACCGCGTGACACCCGGGGCACGGCGGGGGCGTACGGTGTTGTGTTCACGACCCGGCGAGGAGAGACGGCATGGCAGCGAGCTTCCCCGAGACCGCCATCAGCACCGAACGGCTTCTGCTGCGGCCCCTTGCGGAGGACGACGCGCCCGGCCTGGCCACGATGATGGCGGACGAACTCGTCCTGGCCTGGACCGATCTGCCGCACCCCTTCACCGAGGCGTACGCGACCGAACTCGCCCGCACCCTCGCCCCCGCCCACCGGGCCGCCGGCCGCGGCATCGTCTTCGCCGTCACCGAGCACCTCACCCAGCGTCTGGTCGGCCTGGTCGAACTGCGCAACACCGACTGGCGCCTGCGCAGCACCGAGATCTCCTACGTCACCGCCTCCTGGGCCCGCGGCGAGGGCTACGCGCCCGAGGCCGTCCTCGGCGTCAGCCAGTGGCTGTTCGAGGACCGCGACTTCCTGCGCCTGGAGCTGCGCACCGCCGCCGGGAACACCGCCGCCCAGCAGGTCGCCCAGAAGATCGGCGGCATCAGCGAGGGCGTGCTGCGCAGCGCCTGGATAGTCCGGGGCGAGTCCGGCGAGGCCGCGGTGGAGAGCCGCAGCGACCTCATCCTGTGGAGCCTGCTCCCGGAGGACCTGGACGCGCCCGAGCCCGAGCCGCAGCGGGGCGGCTGGCACGGCGACCAGCGCTACGTGCTGCGCGACTGAGCCGCCCCGATCGCGCGAGCCGCCTGTACCGCCCGAGCCGTTTGAGCCGCCTGAGCAGCCGATCCGCCGGCGGCTCGTCACGGACATGTGTACGAGATGTCGGCGCCGAGGGGATCACACCCGGTAGCCTCTGCACCGGCGCCGCACATCGGCGCGGTTTGTCGGCGCACCGAGTCGCACACCGGGTGACACCACAGGGACACCCCGGGGCGCAGGCCGGTCCGCGCACCGAGTCGAGGGAGAACGGCCGCAGATGGCTGACCGGATCACGGTCATCGGGTGGGACGGCACGCCGCTGACCGAGGCCGCCGGCGCGGCCCTCGCCGCAGCGACCCTGGTGGCCGGCGCCCCCTACCAACTGAACGCCCTCCCGGTGCCGGACGCCGCCGAGCGGATCACCCTCGGCAACGTCCGGCAGGCCGCCCGGCGGATCGCCGAGCACCGCGGCGCCGCCGTCGTGGTCGCCGAGGGCGACCCGGGCTTCTTCGGCGTCGTGCGCGCGCTGCGCCGCCCCGAGTACGGCCTCGAACTGGAAGTCCTGCCCGCCGTCTCCTCGGTCGCCGCCGCCTTCGCCCGGGCCGGCATGCCCTGGGAGGACGCCCAGGTGGTCAGCGCCCACGGCGGACGGCTGCGCCGCGCGGCCAACATCTGCCGGGCCCACCCCAAGGTCGCGGTGCTGACCGCGCCCGGCGCGGGGCCGAGCGAACTGGCCCTCATGCTGCGCGGGGTGCACCGGACCTTCGTGGTCTGCGAGGCCCTCGGCACCCCGGACGAGGACGTCACCGTCCTCACCTCCGACCGGATCGCCGACCACGTGTGGCGCGACCCCAACGTGGTGCTGGTGATCGGCGGCCACGGCGGTCCCCAGGCTGGCGGGGTCGACACGGAGGCCGGCTGGCTGGCAGGGCGCCCGGTCGGCTTCCCCGGCGCGGACCGCGGCTGGGCGCTCCCCGGTGACGCCTACGCGGGCGCCGGGCGCGCGGGGGACGAGCCCGGCGCATCGGAGGCGCTCCCCGCGCACGTGCGCGCCCTGGTGCTGGCCCGTCTGGGTGCTCGTCCGGGGGACCTGGTCTGGTCGGTCGGCGCGGGCAGCGGCGCCCTCGCGGTGGAGGCGGCCCGCTTCGGCGCCGCCGTGGTCGCGGTCGAGGCGTCCCGCTCGGCCTGCGCCGGGTTGGCGGTGAACGCGCGCCGGTACGGCGTCGAGGTGGAGACCGTGCACGGGCAGGGCCCCGAGGTGCTGGGCGGCCTGCCCGAGCCGGACGTGGCGGTGGTGGAGTCCGGCGGCCTCGACGTGGTGCGCGCGGTGCTGGCCCGCCGTCCTGAGCGGTTCGTCGCGGTGCCCCGGACCCTCGCGGAGGGGGAGCAGATCCACCGGGCGATCGCCGAGGCCGGCTACCGGGCGGACGGTGTGCTGCTGCAGTCCACTCCGCTGTCGGCCGCCGGTGGCGCCGGTGGCGGGCTGGTTCTGGGGGCGGGTGGAACCGGCGTGCTGCTGCTCTGGGGTGAGCAGATCGCGTGAAGGACCGGGGTGCGTCCTGTGGATTCGGCCTGATCCGCCGGGCGCATTCTGCTCCCGCGCTGTGCTGCTGAGGGGTCGTGGTGGGGCCGGGCGGTGATCCAGGTCGCATCCGGACACCGATTCGAGAGGTGACCGTGCTGGGCCGGTAGTGTGGCGTCCTGGGCGGCTGCGGCGGTCGGCGACCCACCCGATTCAGTCGGTTTGTCGCCTTTTTGACGTGGTGCAATCCGGTTTTGCTCGGAGTGTGGGCAATTCGACGGGCCGCGTGCCGGACCTGGAGAATGCCGTAGGGTCCGGTGCGGTCGTGCCGGTTGCTCCGGGTTGTCGTTGTTTCAGATGGTGCACCGCCCGGTGTGGGCGGTGCGCAGGCCGGGGTGCCGCAGTGCGCCGGAAAGACTTGGGCCGCAGCGCCTCGGCGCGGCGGCCGCGTGTGGTTGAGGGACGGGCCGGTGCAGGCCCGGCCCGTGCGGATGGGCGCTGCGGTCGGTGATCGTGTCGCCAAGGGCGCGGCAGCGGCCTGGAAGGAGCGTTTGACAATGACCGATGGCGGCCACGTCCCGGGCGAGGGATTGCCGGAGCACCTGAACGCCGGGCCGGACACGCTCGGCGGACCGGAGGGCGTCGCGGGCGTTGCACCCCTCCAGGGCGTCGCGACGGACGGCGGCGTGATCCCGAACCCGACGGCGCCGGGCCACGGCCCGGCCGGTGGTGTGATGCCCCCCGGCGCGGGTGTCATCCCGCCGCAGGGCCAGCCGCTGGGCGCGTCCGGCTTCGCCGTACCGGCCCCCGGCCTGTCGGCTCCCGGCGCACCGGCTCCCGGTGTGCCCGGTGAGGGCTGGGGAATCGACCCGGGCGCCCCGCGTCCGGCCTTCCACTTCCTCGACCAGGACGACGAGGACGACGTCCTGCTGATGCCCGGTCCGCAGGGCTCCTGGGGCGAGCCGCTGGCGCCCCTCCCGACCGAGCAGACGCCGCTCGCCCCGCAGCAGGACGGCACGCCGGTCGAGCCTTCGTGGCCGCCGCTGGAGCCGCCGGCGCTCGGCGCCGAGCAGACGCAGCAGCCGTTCCACGCCGCCCCGGCGCACCCGCAGGCCACGGAGGCGATGACGGCTGCTCAGCCGCCGCGCCGCCCGCTGCACGCAGGCCCGCCGATCCCGGACCCGTCGCTGATGACCGGCCAGGTCCCGGTGCGCTCGCTCGCCGACCGCGGCCCGTCGCAGGGCGGCACGCCCGCGCACGGCATCCCGGTGGTCGGCCGGCCGCCGATGGCGGAGGCCGTCGCTCCGGCGCCGGCCGCCGCGCCGCAGGCCGTTCCGGCAGCGTCCGCGCCTTCGGTGGCGCCGGCGGTTCCCGCGACGGAGGCCCAGGAGTTCCAGCAGGTGCCGCTGGCCTCGCACCCGGTCGAGGCCCAGCTGGCCGTCGAGACGGTCGGGGCGATCGAGGTGATCGAGGTCGTCGAACTGCCGGAGGCCGTCGTCGTCGCCGAGGCCGTGGTGGACGCGGCGCAGGCCGCAGTGGCCGAGCCGGTCCCGGCGGAGTCCGGCCAGCCGGTCGTCGACCCGAGCGGCACGCCCCTCGCCGGGGCCGTGGTGACGGCGCCCGCAGAGGTGCCGGTCGAGATCGCCGTCGAGCCCGTCGCCGAGGTTGGCGTCGAGGCCGCCGCGCAGGCCGCGCCCGCGGAGCAGGCCGAGGCCCCCGCCCCGGCCGGCCCGCCGCGGCGCATCTCCGCATTCCTCGCCGCGCCCACCGGTCTGCCTCCGGTCGCGGCGGCCGCGCAGGCCCCGGTGGCCGAGGAGGCCGCTCCGCAGCAGCCCGCTCCCATAGCGGCCGAGGAGCCGGCCGAGGAGCCGATCCAGGCCGCCCCGCCCGTCGAGGCCGCTGGAGCGGTCGAGTCCGGCGAGCCCGCCGAGGCCGTGGCGCCCGCGCCGGAGGCGGTCGTCGAGCCCGTCGTCGAAACGGTCGTCGAGGCGGTCGCCGAGACCGCCGCCGGCACGGGCGAGATGCCCTCCGGCCAGGCCGTCGTCGAGCCCGTCGAGCCTGCCGTCGAGGTCGCTGCCGAGCCCGTTGTCGAGCCCGCCGAGGGCGAGCAGCCGCAGGAGGCCGCGCCGGTCGTGGACCAGGCCGTCGAGGCCCCGGTCGAGCCGGTCGTCGAGCCCGTCGTCGAGCCTGAGACCGAGGCCACCGCAGCGGAGACCGCGCCGCAGCCGGTCGCGGACGCCACCCCGGTCACCGAGGCTGCCGACGCCACCGAGCCCGTTGCCGCAACCGCGGAGACCATCGAGACCGCCGCCGAGCCGGTCGCCGAGACCGCCCCGGCCACCCCGGAGGACCAGACCCAGCCCGTCACCGAGCCGGCCGCAGAGTCCGCCGAACAGGCCCCCGCCGCCGAGGCCCCCACCGTCGAGCCCGTGGCCGCCGAGTCCGTCGCCGAGGAGGCCGCCACACCGGAGGCCCCCGCCGCCGACCAGGCCGCTGACGCGTCCGTGGCAGCCGAGGCCCCCGCCGCCGAGCAGCAGCCTGCCGAGCCTGCCGAGCCTGCCGAGCCTGCCGAGCAGGCCGCCGAGCCGCAGACGGAGGCGTCGACGGAGGAGCCGGCGGAGGCGCCGACGGAGGACCAGGCGGAGCAGCCCGCCGAGGAAGCGCCGGCCGAGGAGCAGGCCGAGGAGCCGGCCGAGCCCCGCGGCCCGGCCGCGCCCGGCTTCGGCGAGGCCGAACGCGAGGCCGTCCACCAGGTGATCCGCGAGCGCCGCGACATCCGCAACGGCTTCCGCCCGGACCCGATCCCGCACGAGGTGCTGATCCGCGTCCTGGAGGCCGCCCACACCGCGCCCAGCGTCGGCTACTCCCAGCCCTGGGACTTCGTGGTGATCCGCTCGGCCAAGACCCGCCGGCGGATGCACGCCCTGGCCGAGCGCCAGCGCGAGGTGTACGCGGACTCGCTGCCCAAGGGCCGGGCCAAGCAGTTCAAGGAAATCAAGATCGAGGCCATCCTCGAGACGCCGGTCAACATCGTGGTGACCGCCGACCGCACCCGCGGCGGCCGGCACACGCTGGGCCGGCACACCCAGCCCCAGATGGCCCCGTACTCGGCCGCGCTGGCGGTCGAGAACCTCTGGCTGGCCGCCCGCGCCGAGGGCCTGGGCGTCGGCTGGGTGAGCTTCTTCGACGACGAGGAGCTGGTCCGCGAGCTCGGCCTGCCCGAGCACCTGGAGGTCGTCGCCTACCTGTGCGTCGGCTTCGTCGACTCCTTCCCGGACGAGCCCGAGCTGGAGCAGCAGGGCTGGGCCAAGAAGCGCCCGCTGTCCTGGGTGGTCCACGAGGAGCAGTACGGCAACCGCGCGCTGCCCGGCGAGGAGCCGCAGAGCCTGCTCGCCGAGACCCTGCGCGGCATCCGCCCGCTGGACGCCAAGGCGCTCGGCGAGGCCTGGGACCGGCAGAAGCGGATGACGAAGCCGGCCGGCTCGCTCGGCATGCTGGAGATCATCTCCGCCCAGCTGTGCGGCCTGTCCCGCAAGTGCCCGCCGCCGATCCCGGAGCCCGCCTGCGTGGCGATCTTCGCGGGTGACCACGGCGTGCACGCGCAGGGCGTCAGCCCGTGGCCGCAGGAGGTGACCGCCCAGATGGTCGGCAACTTCCTGGCCGGGGGAGCGGTGATCAACTCCTTCGCCAAGCAGATCGGCACCGAGGTCTGCGTGGTCGACGTCGGCGTCGCCGCCGAACTGCCGGAGGCCATCCAGCAGGGCCGCACCACCGGCCTGCTGCCGCGCAAGGTCAAGCCCGGCACCGCCGACATGACCCAGGGTCCGGCGATGACCCGCGAGGAGGCCCTCAAGGCCATCGAGGTCGGTATCGAGACCGCCCGCGACCTCGTCGCGGCAGGCAACAAGGCGCTGGTCACCGGCGACATGGGGATCGCCAACACCACCGCCTCGGCCGCCCTGATCTCGGTGTTCACCGGCCTCGACCCGGCCGAGGTCACCGGCCGCGGCACCGGCATCGACGACGAGACGCACGCCCGCAAGATCGAGGTCATCCGGGCCGCGCTGGCCCTGCACCGGCCCGACCCGGCCGACCCGATCGGCGTCCTCGCCGCCGTCGGCGGCCTGGAGCACGCGGCCCTGGCCGGCTTCCTGCTGGGCGCGGCCTCGCTGCGCACCCCGGTGGTCCTGGACGGCGTCATCGCGGGTTCGGCCGCGCTGGCGGCCAAGGCGATCGCCCCCGAGGTGCTGGCGGCCTGCATCGCCGGCCACCGCTCCGCCGAGCCCGGCCACCAGGCCGCGCTGGCGAAACTGGGCCTGCGTCCGCTGATCGACCTGGACCTGCGGCTCGGCGAGGGCACCGGTGCCCTGCTGGCCCTGCCGCTGGTGCAGAGCGCGGCCCGGGCGATGCACGATGTAGCCACCTTCGACTCCGCCGGGGTCACCGAGAAGGGCTGACGTCCTCCGTCACCACTCCGCGGACCGGCCCGAGGGCGCGCCGGTCCGCGGAGCGGCGTCACGCCGCACCCGCACCCCCGACCCTCACCCCCGATCAGGAGCACCGCCGATGACCGCGCCCACCCCGCACCCCAGCACCGAAGGCCGTACCCCGTACCCGGTCGGCCTGCTGCTCGCCGGCCGCCGCGTGGTCGTGGTCGGCGGCGGCCAGGTCGCGCAGCGCCGGCTCCCCGCGCTGATCGCCACCGGTGCGGAGCTGCACCTGATATCGCCGGCCACCACCCCGGCCGTGCAGGCGATGGCCGACGCGGGCGAGCTCACCTGGCACGCCCGCCCGTACCGGGACGGCGACCTGGCCGGCGCCTGGTACGCCCTGGTCGCCACCGACGACCCGGCGGTCAACGGTGCCGTCAGCGCCGAGGCCGAGCGCGAGCGGGTGTTCTGCGCCCGCAGCGACGACGCCGCCGCCGCCACCGCCTGGACCCCGGCCAGCGGCCGCGACGCGGGTGCCACCGTCGCGGTCCTCACCGGTGACCCGCGCCACTCCGCCGCTCTGCGCGACGCCATCGTGGACGGCCTGCGGGACGGCTCGCTGGCCGTCCGCCAGTTCCGCGCGCACGGCGTCGGCGGTGCCTCGGGTCAGCCGGGCCAGGGGAGCGTCGCCCTGGTCGGCGGCGGCCCGGGCGACCCGGATCTGATCACCGTGCGCGGCCGCCGCCTGCTGGCCGACGCCGACGTGGTGGTCGCCGACCGCCTCGCCCCGCGCGAGCTGCTCGCCGAACTGCCCGAGCACGTCGAGGTGATCGACGCTTCCAAGATCCCTTACGGCCGGTTCATGGCCCAGGAGGCGATCAACCGGACGCTGATCGAGCACGCCAGGGCCGGCAAGTTCGTGGTCCGGCTCAAGGGCGGCGACCCGTACGTCTTCGGGCGCGGCGGCGAGGAGCTGCTCGCCTGCGCCGAGGCCGGACTTCCGGTCACCGTCGTCCCGGGCATCTCCAGCTCGATCAGCGTCCCGGCGGCGGCCGGCGTCCCGGTCACCCACCGGGGCATGACGCACGAGTTCACCGTGATCTCCGGTCACGTCGGCCCGGACGACGAGCGCTCGCTCACCAACTGGGAGGCCGCCGCGAAGATGCGCGGCACCCTGGTGCTGCTGATGGCCGTGGACAAGATCGGTGCGATCGCCGCGAAGCTCGTCGAGCACGGCCGCCCGGGCGACACCCCGGTCGCGATCGTCCAGGAGGGCACCACCGCCGCCCAGCGCCGGGTGGACGCCACCCTGGCCACCGTCGCCGCGACCGTCGAGGCCGAGCGGATCAAGCCGCCGGCCGTGATCGTCGTCGGCGACGTGGTCAACGTCCTGGCGGCCGCCTTCCAGCGCTGAGCGCCCGGAGCGGGAAGTCGGGCCCGTCGACTTCCCACTCCGGCTTCCCCCTCTGGCCGGCCACTCGGCCACTCCGACCGGCTACTCCAGCGGCTGCTCCGTCCAGATCACCTTCCCCGTCGCCGTGTAGCGCGTCCCCCAGCGGTCCGCGAACTGCGCGACCAGGAACAGCCCGCGCCCGCCCTCGTCCGTGGTCGCCGCGTACCGCAGGTGCGGCGAGGTGCTGCTGCCGTCCGACACCTCGCAGATCAGCGCCCGGTCCCGCAGCAGCCGCACCCGGATCGGCCCGGTGCCGTACCGGATGGCGTTGGTCACCAGCTCGCTCAGGATCAGCTCGGTGACGAACGCCGCCTCGTCCAGCCCCCAGGCCGCCAGCCGCTCCGCGACCTCGGCCCGGACGGCGCCCACCGCCGCCGGTTCGGGCGGCACCTCCCACTCCGCGACCTGGTCCGGCGCCAGCACCCTGGTCCGTGCCACCAGCAGCGCGATGTCGTCCAGCGGACGCTCCGGCAGCATCGCCCCGAGCACGTCCGCGCAGGTCTGCTCCGGTGTGCGCGGCGGCCCGGTCAGCGCCGCCCGCAGCAGTTCGAGCCCCTCACCGATGTCGCGCTCGCGGTCCTCCACCAGCCCGTCGGTGTACAGCACCAGACGGCTGCCCTCCGCGAGGTCCAACTCGACGTTCTCGAACGGCAGCACCGCCAGCCCCAGCGGCGGCCCGGTCGCCAGCTCCGGGAACACCACCCGTCCGTCCGGGCCCACCACGGCGGGCGGCGGATGCCCGGCGCTGGCCAGCGTGCACCGCCGTGCCACCGGGTCGTAGATCGCGTACAGGCAGGTCGCCCCGGTCAGGGCCGCGCCCTCGCCGCTCCCGGCCTCGTCCTGGTCGATCCGGTTCACCAGGTCGTCCAGGTGCCCCAGCAGCTCGTCCGGCGGCAGGTCCAGCGTCGAGAAGTTGTGGATCGCCGTCCGCAGCCGGCCCATCGTCGCCGCCGCGTGCAGGCCGTGCCCCACCACGTCCCCGACGACCAGGGCCACCCGCGCGCCCGGCAGCGGGATCACGTCGAACCAGTCGCCGCCCACCCCGGCCTGGGCCGGCAGGTAGCGGTGCGCGACGTCCAGCGCGCTCTGCGGCGGCAGGTTGCGCGGCAGCAGGCTGTGCTGGAGCGTCACCGCCATCGCGTGCTCCCGGGTGTAGCGGCGCGCGTTGTCGATGCACACCGCCGCGTGCGCCACCAGCTCCTCGGCCAGCACCAGGTCGTCCGCCTCGAACGCCTCCGAGCGGTCCGCCCGCCAGAACCGGGCCACCCCCAGCAGCACCCCGCGCGCCCGCAGCGGCACCCGCACCATCGAGTGCACCCCGTACGCCAGCACCCGGGCCGACCGCTCCGGATCCTGCTCCCGCCACCTCGGGGCCTGGGCCAGCCAGGGCTCCAGCCCCGACTCCCCGCTGTGCAGCGCCCCGGCCAGCGGGGTGGCCGGCACCACGTCCAGCACCGTGTCCACCGGGTAGAACGGGGCGTCGTCGCGGATCCCGGCGAGCGCCACGCGGCGCATCCGCCCCAGCGAGGTGCCCGGCGGCGGCTCCTCGCCCGTCAGCACCTGGTCCGCCAGGTCCACCGTGACGAAGTCCGCGAACCGGGGCACCGCGACCTGCGCCAGCTCCTCCGCCGTCCGCGTCACGTCCAGCGAGCTGCCCACCGTCACCCCGGCGTCGTACAGCAGCCGCAGCCGCCGCTGCGCGCCCTCGGCCCGGCCGGACAGCGCCAGCAGCTCGGTGGAGTCACGCAGCGTGGCGACGCAGCCCGGCGGGCCGCCCACCTGGTCGGTGAGCCGGACGTTCACCGCCAGCAGCCGCTCCCCGGCCAGCACCACCTCGTCCGTCACCGGGCGCTGGGCGGTCAGCAGCTCCTCGGGCGCGGGTTCCAGGCCCAGCTCGGTCACCGGCCGGCCCTCGGCGTCCGGCGGCAGGTCCAGCAGCCGCCGCGCCTCGTCGTTGCAGAGCAGCAGCCGACCGTCCGCGCCGACGATCATGACGCCCTCGCGCACCGCGTGCAGCACGGCCGCGTGGTGCTCGTACATCCGGGTCATCTCCGCCGGGCCCAGCCCGTGGGTCTGGCGCCGCAGCCGCCGGCTGATCAGCGCCGTGCCGAGGGTGGCCAGCCCGACCGCGCCCGCGGCGGCGCCCAGCACCACCGGCAGCTGCCGCTCGCTCGCGCTGCTGACGCTGCGCACCGTGACGCCCGCCGAGACCAGCCCGGCCACCGAGCCGTCCGGCGCGTACACCGGGACCACCGCCTGGACCAGCGGGCCGAGCGAGTCGGTGACGCGCTCGGTCACCACCTGCCCGTGCACCGCGGGCAGGTAGGTGCCGACGAACTTGTGGCCGATCAGGGCCGGGTCGGGGTGGGTGTAGCGGACGCCGTCGTCGTTCAGCACGACGATGAAGCCGACGCCCGACGACATCCGCGCGGCCTCCGCCTTGGGCTGCAGGACCGCGGTCGGGTCGGGGGAGCGCAGCGCGTCGACGATGCCCGGCGAGTTGGCGAAGGTCTGCGCGACCGCCACCGACCGGTTGCGGGCCTCGTGGTCGGCGTCGGTGCGCGACTGCACCACCAGCGCCACCGCGGCCGCCGCCACCAGCAACAGGACGACGAGGACCTGCAGCGCGAACACCTGCCCGGCCACCGACCGGTGCCGTACGGGCCACGGCCGCTTCGCGCGTGGCAGCTGTAGCCGACCGTTTGGGCGCCCACCGGAGGAGCCGGCGGAACCAGTAGCACCAGAGGCCGACGGAGCCCAGGATCGGCCCGGAAAACGGGCCATACGGCCATGTTTGCACCATGGCTGGCACAGGGCCAAGGCCAGCCCGCCCCGCGGCTTGGGCCGTTTGGCCTTCCCCGCCCCGCCTTGGCAAGATCGCAGGGTGTCCGAACCCAGCACCATCACCGACCCCGCCGACCCCCGCCTCGGCGACTACACCGGCCTCACCGACGTCGAACTGCGCCGTCGGCGCGAACCCGCCGAAGGCCTGTTCATCGCGGAGGGGGAGAAGGTCATCCGCCGCGCCCTCGCCGCCGGCTACCGGATGCGGTCGATGCTGCTGACCTCCAAGTGGCTGGAGGTGATGGCCGACGTCATCACCGAGGCGGACGCCCCCGTCCACGTCGTCGAGCCGGGGCTCGCCGAAGCCGTCACCGGCTACCACGTCCACCGCGGCGCGCTCGCCTCGATGGAACGCAAGCCGCTGCCGCAGGCCGCGGACCTGCTCGCCGGGGCCCGCCGGGTCGCCGTCCTGGAAGGCCTGGTCGACCACACCAACCTCGGCGCGATCTTCCGCAGCGCCGCCGCCCTCGGCATGGACGCCGTCCTGCTCTCGCCCGACTGCGCCGACCCGCTGTACCGGCGCGCCGTGAAGGTCTCCATGGGCGCAGTCTTCGCGGTGCCCTACGCCCGGCTCGACCCCTGGCCGGCCGCCCTGGAGACCGTCCGCACCGCCGGATTCACCCTGCTGGCCCTGACCCCCGCCGACGGCGCCGTCGACCTCGCCGGCCTCGCCCCGCACCGCCTCCCCAAGGCGGCCCTGATGCTCGGGGCCGAAGGCGACGGCCTGACCGGACCCGCCCTCGCCGCCGCCGACCACGCCGTCCGCATCCCGATGGCCCACGGCATCGACTCCCTCAACGTCGGCGCCGCCGCCGCCGTCTCCTTCTACGCCGTCACCGCCCCCACCGCCTGACGGGGACGTCTGCCTCCCCTCTCACGCCGGAGGAGCCCCCACATAGAAAGCGGGAAGCAGGAAGTCTGCCAGGCCGACTTCCTGTGCCGCGCCCTCCCGTGCTCAGCCCGCCGCAGCGGTGGGCGGAGCCGGGGCGGCGGCCGGGGGCTGGGTGGCGGGGCCCGAGGCGCCGGGCCAGGACTCGTCCAGGGTGCCGTCGGTACGGACGGTGTAGCGGGTGGAGGTGGTCGCGCCGGTCGCGGCGACCCGCTCCTCGCGGACGACCGTCCCGCCGTCGAGCCGCCAGGTGGCCGTCGCCTGCGGGTCGGCCGCCGAGGTGCGGGAGGTGGCGGCGACCGGGGTGTCCCCGATGAAGGAGAAGAGCTGGACGAGGTCGACCGGCACCGAGCCCTCGGCCCGCCGCAGGACGACGACCGCAGCCGGGGCGCCCTTGTACCGGGCGGGCAGCACGGTGCTGAGCACGACCTGCGGGCCGGCCCCGACCGACCGGCCGTCCCGGAGCGCGATGCCGGGCCCGCCGGTCCCGTCGGGGTAGCTGCGGTTGGGCCAGTCCACCACCGGCCCCGATCCGTACGGGGGCGCCAACGGGCTGTCGCCCGTGCCGCCGTGTGCGGCCGCAGCGGCGGCGGGCGGGGTGGCCGGAGGCTGGGCGGCGGGGGGTTGGGTGCCGGGGGCTGCGGCGGCCCCGTCCACCGAGGTCCCCGTCACGGCCTGCGCGCCGCCCGCGGCGGGCGCACTGGCGCTGGACCCGCCGGACGGCCGCAGGCCCTGCTTGCTGCGGTTCTCGCACCCCTGGGCGGCCGCGATGGCCAGCGCGACGCCGAGCGTCACGGTGACGAAGACCACGAGCCGCTGCCGCAGCAGCCGCTGCCGCGCGTTGCCGGGCCGCCCGCCGGGGGCGGGGGTGTGCTGGCGGTCCCGGGGGTGCCCGCGGTCGCGGGTGCCGGGCCGGCCGGGGGGCGGGGTGTGCGGCCGCTCCCGCAGCGGGCGGGTCACCGGTGTGGCCTCGGGCCGGGGGAGCGGGGCGGTGGCCGCCTGCGAGCGCCGGGCCGCGGCTACGGCGGCGGCCCGGGACCGTGCCGGGGCGGCGGGTTCGGGGGCGCGTCCGGGCGCGGGCACGCCGTGCCGGGCGCCGTCGGGGGCGGGCTGGGCCGCCGGACCCGCCGGGGCGGGTGCCGCGACCCGCCCGTGGCCGGGCCGCGCGGTCCGGGTGGCGGTTCCGGCTGCCGCCCCGCGCGCCGCGAGTTCGCTGAGGCGCTCGTGCAGTGCGGCCGCGCCGGGCCGTTCGGCGGGTTCCTTGGCGAGGCAGGCGCGGATGAGCGGTGCCAGCGGCGTCGGTACGGCGGACAGGTCGGGTTCCTCGTGGACGACCCGGTAGAGCATGACTTCGGAGGACGCCCCGGATCCGAACGGGGTGTCCCCGGTGAGCGCGTAGGCGAGGGTGGCCCCGAACGCGAACACGTCGGTGGCGGGGGTGACGGCGGCGCCGCGGACCTGTTCGGGCGCGAGGAAGCCGGGGGAGCCGACGGCGGTGCCGACGTGGGTGAGGGTGCTGGCGCCGCGCGACCAGGCGATGCCGAAGTCGATGATGCGCGGGCCCCGCGGCGAGAGCAGGATGTTGGAGGGCTTGAGGTCGCGGTGGACGACCCCGGCCTCGTGCACCTTGACCAGCCCGTCGGCGAGTGCGGCGCCGATCCGGGCGGCCTCGGGCCAGCTCAGCGGCCCTTCGTCGCCGACCTGCTTGTAGAGGGAGGGCCCGGGCACGTACGCGGTGGCGAGCCAGGGGCGGTCGGCCTCGATGTCGGAGCCGACGACGCGGGCGGTGCAGCCGCCCCGGATGCGGGATGCGGCGGCGATCTCGCGGGCGAAGCGGGTGCGGAACTCCTGGTCCTCGGCGAGTTCGGCGCGGATCAGCTTGAGGGCGACGCGCTGTCCGCGGCGGTCGGAGCCGAGGTAGACCACGCCCATGCCGCCGGCGCCCAGTCGCCGGTGCAGGCGGTACGGCCCGACGATGCGGGGGTCCTCACGCCTCAGCCGCATCATCGCCATGTTCCGTTCCCCGTCAGCCTGTGGGTGAGGCCCCGTCGGTTGGGGCATCGTCAGTTCCTGTCTGGCACAGCTTACGGACTGCCCCCTGCGGTGTGCTGATACGCAACACCTCAAGCAGCCGTGTGATTGTCGGATCGTGCGCTGACCCGCAGGTCATAGGGGTGCCGAAGCGTTTCTCGGGGTTGCCCCTCAGGGTTCCCCCGGGGTCGCGGCCAAGGCTCCCTCCCCCTGCGGTAGTACGCCTGAAGTCTGAGCGTCATCCTCCGGGATGCCCGAGGAACAGTACGACGGCATGACGCCCGGACGGCCCCCTGAGCAATAGCGTTGTGTTCAGCGGTGGACGGGGAGCTCGTCCCCCGAGGTAAGCCGTTCACCGCGCCAACTCGACCGGACCACAGGAGTAAGGGCATGGCACCGCAGCTCACGGGAAACCCCCGCCGTCGGTCGGCCGTCGTCCAGTCCCGGTCGGCCGAGCAGCCCACCAGGCACCCGGCCGTGGCGCTGGCCATGGCCCTGCCGTGCGCGGTGCTGCTGGTGCTGCTGTTCGGCGGTTGGGATCAGATGGCGAACCAGGCCCAGGCCGTCGCCGATCTGATCGGCCGCTGAGATCACGCCGGCCCCGACGGGGTCGGCCACAGAACGGGCACTGGTCCCCTGGGGACGGGGAACAGTGCCGCCGGGGAGGCCGCGGCCGCGATGACACGCGGACGGGCGTGTGTGGCGCGCAGAGCGCCCCGGCAGGCGGAGACGCCGCGTACGGACGTCGGTGAGGGCGACCGTACGCGGCTCTTCTCTTTTCCCGAAGCCGTCGTCCGTCTCGAAGGCGTCGGCTGCCCCGAAGCCGTCGTCAACGCCAAACAGCCGGGGCCGCGATCCTGACG
>NZ_JBHWIO010000097.1:32148-33846 GCF_042732075.1 Kitasatospora sp. NPDC059812 | reverse complement strand
GTGCGACACGAAGTCGCTTCGCCCAAGCAGACGACCTGCAAGAGGAAGGAGTGAACAGGTAGGCCGTCTCGGACCAGTGTCCAGGGTCCGTCCCCAGGCTCGCATGCGTCGCTGGCAACGGCGGGGTGTGAAGCCGAGCCGGTTAAGCCCAAGAGCGACCCGCGCCATCGGGTGGCAACAGGCGAAGGGGAAGGCCGGACGGGCTAATGAAAATGAACCCTTGATGACGTCCCGTTACTCCGAAGTCGCGTCGATGGCGACGTACTCGGCGACTGGTAGGACCTGGCGATGAAAGGCGCCGATCGGTCTCGCGTCCTTGGGAGATGCGGGATAGGACACCGATTGTCCCGGGGTTAAGAGGGAGCCCAACCCGGCCGCATCTTGACGAAGCGGAACGTGGAAACCCCGTTGGAGTCCGGCACTAGCCGGTAAGCCGGAGGCAACGAAGGCCCAACTCTTCAGCGGGACAGGATGATCCGAGAAGCGAATGCTGGTAGGGCGAAAGCCCGGAGGAAAACAGGGTGGGCCTCCTCACTCACCCTGCATAACTCGCCGGATACGGGACTCAGTTTCCCGGCCCGAAAGGGAGCCCACGCGGATCAGGTGGACCTGTGAAGTGAAACGGCAAGGAAGCCAGAACCGAAGGACAAGTTAGATGCCGGAGGCAGGTGTGGCAACGAAGGCAGTGACGTCGGGGTCTCCCGCTCCCGTGAACGGACCCGAGGACTACGCGCAGGCATGGCACGGCATCGACTGGGCCAAGACCGAGGCGACGGTACGGCGACTGAGGCAGCGAATCTTCACGGCAGCGAAGGAAGGGGACCTCAAGAAGGTCCGGAACTTGCAGAAGCTCATGCTGCGATCGCACTCGAACACGCTCGTGAGCGTCAAGAGGGTGACACAGCAGAGCCAAGGCCGCCGGACGGCCGGCATCGACCAGGAGGTCATCCTGACTCCGCGTGAGCGGGGCATGGTGGCCGCACAGATCTCTTCAGAGACAAAGCCTGGTCGCGCCAGACCTGTTCGGCGCGTGTACATTCCCAAAGCCAACGGGAAGCAGCGCCCACTCGGAATCCCGGTCATTCGTGACCGGATTCGCCAGGCCCGCGTGAAAAATGCGCTGGAGCCGGAGTGGGAAGCCCGGTTCGAGCACAGGAGCTACGGCTTCCGTCCGGGCCGGGGCTGTCATGACGCCATCGCGCAGATCTTCATCGCCGCAGGGAAGAAGAACGCCCGGCGGCTGTGGGTGCTCGATGCCGACCTGACAGCGGCCTTCGACCGGATCTCTCACGACCACCTGATCAGCAGCCTGGGAACCTTCCCTGCCAGGGAAGCCATCCGAGGCTGGCTGAGGGCCGGGGTGATGGATCGCGGCCGGTTCGCGCCAACTCTTGAGGGCACTCCTCAAGGTGGCGTGATCAGCCCGCTGCTGTTGAACGTTGCTCTGCACGGTATGGAAGAAGCCGCAGGCTGTCTCTCCGAGAAGAATGGAACAACTCGGCGAGACGCCTCGATTCTGGTCCGGTACGCGGACGACTTTGCAGTGTTCTGTCACAGCGAAGAACAAGCGCACAGGGCCAAGGAGGATCTCGCTCGGTGGATGGCCAGCCGGGGAGTCGCCTTCAACGAGGAGAAGACGCAAGTCGTCCACCTGGAAGAAGGATTCGACTTCCTCGGATTCAACATCCGCCGCTACAG
>NZ_JBHWIO010000097.1:6242-32050 GCF_042732075.1 Kitasatospora sp. NPDC059812 | reverse complement strand
TGGCCAGCCGGGGAGTCGCCTTCAACGAGGAGAAGACGCAAGTCGTCCACCTGGAAGAAGGATTCGACTTCCTCGGATTCAACATCCGCCGCTACAACGGGAAGCTGCTGATCATGCCGAGCAAAAGCGCGGTCAAGAGGGTCCGTAAACGCCTCCGCGACGAGATGCTCGCTCTCAGAGGGGCAAACGCCGGTGCGGTGACGAGAAAGCTCAACCCCATCATCAGAGGCTGGGCAACCTACTACCGGACGGTCGTGTCCAAGAAGACCTTCCAATCCTTGGACCACTACGTGTGGAAGCTCACTTACAAGTGGGTCCGGCACACACACCCGAAGAAGCCAGTGCCCTGGTGCTTAGCCAGGTACTTCGGCCAGTTCAACTCGACCAGGCGTGACAAGTGGATATTCGGTGACCGGGAGACCGGGGCCTACCTCTACAAGTCCGCCTGGACCAGGATCGACAGGCACGTCATGGTCAAAGGGGCGAATTCCCCTGACGACCCGTCCCTGATCGAGTACTGGGCGGCCCGCCGACGCCGCAGTCTGCCTTCGACGGTCGATAAGACATCGATCGCCCTGGCGGCACGTCAGAAGGGGATTTGCCCGCTGTGCAAACAGCCGCTGATCTCCGGTGCCGAATACGAACCCGACAGCCCGCGAGAGTGGGCCGCATGGTTCGCGGCATCGATGAAGCCGTTGCACAAACACCACTTCATCTATCGACGAGACGACGGGCCGGACACACGAACGAACCTTCGCCTCGTACACGCCGAATGTCACCGCCAGCATCACGCTGGCGACCATAGAAGGGCCATAGACGCATGACCATCCAAAGCAGCCAGCAGGGTCCGCTTGAGCCGGATGCGGGGACGACCCGCACGTCCGGTTCTGAGGGGGCCGGGGTGCGGCAACGCACCCCGGCTACCCGACTGGAGCGCTTCAGCGGACGGAACGTCCTGATCACCGGCGGCGGCTCTGGCATCGGCCAGGCGACCGTGCACCGGATCCTCGCCGAGGGAGGGAAGGTCGTCGCCGTCGACGTCGACGAGGACGGCCTGAAGACGACCCTGGACCGCGCGACCGTCGACGGCACCGCGGACCGCCTGGCCATCCAGGTCCTGGACATCTCGGACGAGGCGGCCGTCGTCACCGGCGTCGCGGCGGCGATCACGGACCTCGGCGGACTGGACGCCCTGGTCAACGCGGCCGGCATCCTCCGCTCCTCGCACACCCACGAGACCAGCCTGGAGTTCTGGAACAAGCTCCTCGCGGTCAACCTGACCGGCACCTTCCTGATGACCCGCGAGGCGCTCCCCGCGCTGCTCGCGGGCGGCAGGGGCGTGGTGGTCAACTTCAGCTCCACCTCGGCGAGCTTCGCCCACCCCTACATGGCCGCGTACGCCGCGACCAAGGGCGGCATCCAGTCCTTCACCCACGCCATCGCCTCCGAGTACGCGAAGCAGGGCCTGCGTGCGGTCTGCGTCGCGCCGGGCAGCATCGACAGCGGCATGACCCACAACCCGGGGCTGCCCGCCGACGCCGACTTCAGCCTGCTCGCCAAGCTCGCCCCGGCCCTCGGCCAGGGCTTCGCGGGTCCGGAGACGGTGGCCGGGGTGATCGCGATGCTGGCCTCCGACGACGGCGCGTTCGTCACCGGCACCGAGCTGCGCATCGACGGCGGCACCCACATGTGAGCCGCCGGACGGCAGCACGACGGTGGGGCCCCAGCCACTCCCCCCGGTGACACGGGCCCCGCCGTCACGTCGCGGACGGCGGGGCCGGGCGCATGACGAGCGCCGGGCTCATGAAGGCCGCTGACTCGTGACGGCCGCTGGCTCGTGAAGGCCGCTGGCTCGTGAAGGCCGCTCGGGTCAGCCGAGGCCACCGTCCTCGCGCCGTACCGGCTCACGGAGGCCGACGTGGCCGCCTGGCGCGCCGTTCGGCCCGCGGCCGGCAACGGGGAGCTGACGCGGCTGCTCGCTTTCGGTGCTTTCGCGGCCGTCGAGCGGGTGGCGGGGTGGATCGGCGGGTGACCGGCCCGTCCGGCCCGCCCGGCCGTCAGCTGCAACCGTCAGCGCAGCGGCTTCGCCATCACGAGCTCCCGGGCGACCCTGTCGGCGAGCGGCCCGCCGGGCTCGGCGAGCACGGTGAAGCCGTGCCGGCGGTAGAGCGTGATCGCGGGTTCGTTGCCGGGGAGCACCGCGAGGCGCAGCGTGCTGCCACCGGATGCGCGGGCCCAGCGCTCGACCTCCTCCAGCAGGCGGTCGGCGACGCCCCTGCCTCGCGCCATCGGTCCGACCCACACCGAGCGCAACTCCCGTACGCCGTCGGCTCCGGGGAGGCCGTCCGCCAGGCCGACGGGAGTGGCGTCCGGACCGGCCGGACCGGCCAGCAGCGCCGCGACGTGGTGGGCGCCCGGAAGGTGCAACCGGGTGCGCCACCGTTCCTCGCCGCCCTGGTGCCAGTCCGCCAGGCGGGCCTTGAAGGCGTGCGGCGCGTCGGACAGGGCGGCGAGGCGTAGGTCGCGCCAGAGCGGCCAGTCGTCGGTCGTGAGGATGCGCAGGGTCACCATGGCCGTCACGGTAGGGCGTGGGCGGCGGGCCTTCGCCGAAGGCCCGGGGTCGGCCTGCGGCCGGGGTCGAGACCGGGGCGGGCCGAGCAGGGACGGTTCAGGGCGTGCGCCAGTCGGTGGCGAAGGCGGCGGCCGGGTTGGCGGTGAGGAGGAGACCGGGCAGTTCGGGGCCGAAGGTGCGGGCGAGCCGTGGGACGAGGTCGTTGAGCAGTTCGGTCGGGCCGTCGGCCCGACGGGCGGTGCGGGTGGTGGTGTCGGCGCCGAGGAGGAGCCGGGAGGCGTGGCCGGCCTCGACGAGGTCGGCGATGACGTCGAAGGCCTGGTGGTCGGCCGGGTGGCCGGCCCGGGAGGGGCTGTCCAGCGCGAAGTAGACGCCTTCCGCCGCGAGTTCGCGGTGCACCCGCACATCCGGCAGCCGGGTGAGGTGGCCGAGGATGATCCGGTGGGGCGGGACGCCGTGTCGAACGTGCAGCCGGTTCAGTACAAGGTGCGGGTGGGCTCGGGGTTCGAGGTGAACGGCGATCGGGGCACCGGTGGCGTGGTGCGCGTCGGCGGCCGCGGCCATCACCCGGCGGGTGTGCGCCGTGGTGGTCCCGGGGTCGCAGGCGACCTTGATCAGGCCCGCCCGGACGGCCGCGGGCGACGCGGGTGCTTCGGGGGCCTCGGGGGCTGCGGGCGGTCCAGGCGGTCCAGGCGGTTCGGTGGCCGGTTCGGTGGCCGGTTCGGCCGTCAGCCCGGTGGTGAGTTCGGCGATGAAGCGTTCGGCCAGCCCGTCGTACAGGGCGCGGAGGGTGTCCGGGTCGTAGTGGGCCGCCTGGTGCAGGCCGGTGGCGGCGACGACGTGGACTCCGGTCACGCGGGAGAGCCTCGCGAGGGAGTCCGCTCCGCGGCCCATGCCGTACGGGGTCCACTGGACGAACGAACGACCGCCGGCCGCCGCGAAGGCGCGCAGGACGCCCTCGGCGGCGGCCGGGTCGTCCAGTTCCTCGCCGGGGAGCAGGGGGCTGCGGATGAAGAGGTGGTCGTGGGAGTCGGTGGCACCGAGTTCTGCGGGGTCGAGGTCGCCGAGGACGGTACGGATCGTGGGGGTCATGCCCGGTCCGCCTCGGTCGGGGATGCCGGGATCGGGTCTGCTGGAGTCGGGGATGCCGGGGTCGGGTCTGCGGCGGCCGGGGACGCCTCGGTCGGGGACGCCTCGGTCGGGGACGCCTCGGTCGGGGGCGCCTCGGCGAAGGTGGCGGTGGCGACGCGCAGGCCGGCCAGGGCCTTGGGGACGCCGACGTAGGGGGCGAGGTGGACGATGACCTCGGTGATCTCCTCCCTGGTCAGGCCGATCCGCAGACTGTTGCGGACGTGGTCGGCGAGCTGCGGCTCCACGCCGCCGAGGGCGGTGAGCGCGGCCAGGTTGGCCACCTGCCGGTCGCGCAGGGCGAGGCCGGGGCGCTGGTAGGTGCCGCCGAAGAGACTGGTGACGATCCAGTCGGGGAAGCCGGGCGCGAGACCGTCCAGGCCGCCGAGGGTCGCGGCGGCGACCGGGCCGGCAAGGTCGGCGAGCAGGGCGTAGCCGGCTTCGCGGTCGAGCGGCGCGGGGGTCAGGTCGGCCGGTGTCATCGGGGCGGGGGCCGGGGTGGCGGTCGCGGTCGCGGGGGTGACGGGGGCGGTCGCGGGGGTGACGGTCGCGGTCATGGGGCTGGTCATGGAAGTGGCGAAACCTTTCACCAGTGTCGGCCGCCGGGCAGCCGGTCGAGTTCGGGACGGGACAGGTGCAGCACCTGGTAGCGGATGCCCGGTACGTCGTCCGGGGCCGGGCCGTACCAGAGGGCGAAGCGGACCAGCTCCCAGCGGCTCGGATCCACCGCGACGGCGGCGGTGTGCAGAGCGGGGTGCGCGGGGGACTCGGCGAGGGCCCGCTCGACCGCCTCGGCGGGATCGTCGGACTCGGGGAGCCTGACGATGTGCCGGGTAGCCGTGATCGCGGTTGTGGTCGCAGTCGAGGTCGAGGTCGAGGTCGCCGGAGCGTCCGGCACGGCGCCGTGGGCCAGACCGGCGCCGAGCCAGTGACGGACGGCCGGGCGGCCGAAGTCGGCGCTCAGGCCGCGAAAGCCCGGTCCCCAGAGGAAGCTGTTCATGCCCTCGGCGGTGCGCCAGAGGTAGAACGGCGCGTACTGGTTGACGGGCGACCCGTCGCGGCCCCGCTCGCGGACCAGGTACGCCTTGAGCCCGAGGCCCGGGTGCGCATCGAGCAGATGGCCCTTGTCGGCGACGCGTTTGCGGATGATCCCCAGGTCGTAGTCGGCGGGGAGGGTGATCTCGTACTGCATGGCGTGCACGGCGGGTCTCCTCGGTCGGATCGTCGAGCGGGGATCGCTCGGCCAGTCGGTCACGCGCGCGGTCTCGCGGTCACGCGGTCACGCGGTCAGTCGGTCGCGCGGCCGCTCAGCCGTGCGCGGCGCGGGTCAGGCGGTGCGCTGGGCGGCGAGCAGGCCGAGGGCGCCGCGTACGGCCTGATCGAAGGGCTCGGCCCGGCCTGCCGCGCGGGCCAGGACGTAGCCGCCCTGGACGACGGCGACCACGGCGGCGGCGGTGTCGGCCGGGTCGACACCGGGGACGAGCTCGCCCGCGGCCTGGCCCTCGGCCACCAACTCGGCGATCCGGGCGCGCAGCCAGTCGAAGGTCTCCTCGACGGGGGCGCGCAGTTCGGGGTCGGCGATGACGTCCGGGTCCTGGGCCATCCGGCCGATCCGGCAGCCGCGCAGCACGTCACGGTCGCGGTGCAGGTAGGCGGCGATGCGGTCGTACGCGCTGCCGGGGGCGGACAGGTCGGCGGCGGCGACTCCCCGCAGTTGCTCGGCGCTGCGGCGCAGGGCGGCTGCGGCGAGGTCGGGCTTGCCGGCGAAGTGGTGGTACATGCTGCCCTGGCCGACACCGGCGTGCTGCTGGATGGCCTTGGGGCTGGTGCCGACGTAGCCGCGCTCCCAGAGGAGTTCCTGGGTGCTCTCGATGAGGCGGTCCTGGGTGGTCATGTGAATCACTGTACATACCAGTAGGTACAGAAGGCCAGGAATTTCCCAGCTCGACGCGGACGCGGGGCGGGCGGACGAGTTCGCGCCGGGGACGAGGCGGGCCGACGGGTTCGCGCCGGGGACGGCTGAGGGCCGTGCGCCGCCCCCCGGCGGCCACGGCCCCTCGCCCGCTCGTCTCCCCCGCCCCGACCGGCGGCACTCCACCGCGGCCGGTGGCGCGCGTCACGTCTGGCAGGCGCTCACGGAAGCTCGCGCCTGACCACCGGGGCGACCTCGGCCGCGAACAGCTCCAACTGCTCCCGCTGCGCCCCTTCCGTCAGGGCGTCGACTCCGATCCCGACCACCTCGTTGCCGAAGGCCTCGTGATAGCGATGGATCTTCTCGATCACCTGCTGCGGGCTTCCGACCAGGGCAGAACCGTGTTCCAACGCGTCCTCCAACGAGGTGAACGGCGACTTGTTGTGCCGGCCGGCCGCCGAACTGAACATCGCGTCCCAGTACGGACGGAAGCCCTCGACCGCGTCCTGCGAGCGCTTGGCGACGTACAGCCCGCCGAAGCTCGCACCGACCCTGGCCTCCCTCGGATCGCGCCCGTAGTGCGCCCAGCGCTCGCGGTAGTGCTCCACCAGGGAGCGGTACTTGGCCAGCGGGTGGAAGGAGTTGGCGGAGAAGAGCGGGTCACCGTAGCGGGCGGCCAGGTCGGTGGACTGGGTGCTGGTCGCGCTGCCGTGCCACACCGGGATCGGGTCCTGCAACGGGCGCGGCGACACGGCCGCGTCCTTGAGCGGCGGGCGGGTCGAGCCCTCCCAGGTCACCCTCTCCTCACGCCAGAGTCGGCGCAACAGGCCGTAGTTCTCGGCGAGCGCGTCCCACTGGCGCTCCTCGGGCAGGCCGAACAGGTCGAAGTGCCGCGGGTCGTTGCCCTTGCCGATGATCAACTCGACCCTGCCTCCGGAGAGTTGGTCGAGCAGGGCGTAGTCCTCGGCGACCCGGACCGGATCCAGGATGCTCAGCACCGTCACCGTGGTGAACAGCCGGATGGTGGAGGTGCGGGCCGCTATCGCGCTGAGCAGCACCGGCGGAGCCGGAGAGAGGAACGGTTCACCGTGCCGCTCCCCCACGCCGTAGCCGTCGTAACCGAGTTGCTCGGCCACGACCGCCTGGTCGATGACGTTCCACAGCTTCTCCTGCGGGGTGCGCTGGACGCCGGTCACGGGATCGGGTCCGTTGGCGACGAGAGACGAGACGGTGAACCGCACGGCGGTCTCCTTGGGGGCGCTCGATGGGGCCTCGGCGCGACGCCCTGACCCGAGGCGCGGGCACGGCTGCCGAGGAGGGGCGGCGGCCCGCGCGGAACGCCCGGGTACGGGCTGCGCTCACGCGGGCGGCACCGGGAGGGGATCGCGGCGGAGCGGCTCTGGGGCGGCGTCAGCGCGAGGTGCAGCGGCGGCGACGACAACAGCGGGGCACGGCGGTCGCGATCGCGGGTGCGGTCATGGCCGTGGCCGTGGCTGTGGCCGCGAACACGGTTGCGGTCTCGGGTGCGGTCGCGGGTGGGGCCACAGCCTGGACGGTCATCGCGACTCCCCCTTCGCCTCGCACGCGTACGATCCCCCGCGAGCATAAGCACCGGTCAGAAACGGGGCAAGGGCTTGATCCGCCCGCGACGACTGGCAAGATGTCCGGCATGAGCTACCTCGCCGCGGATGACCGCTATGCCTCGATGACCTACCGCAAGGCCGGCCGCAGCGGCGTTCAGCTGCCGGCCGTCTCGCTCGGCCTCTGGCACAACTTCGGTGACGCCCAGCCGCTGGAGGTCCAGCGCGCGGTGCTGCGCCGCGCCTTCGACCGGGGGATCACCCACTTCGACCTCGCGAACAACTACGGTCCGCCGTACGGCAGCGCCGAACGCAACTTCGGCTACCTGTTCGCCCAGGACTTCCGCCCGTACCGCGATGAGCTGTTCATCGCCAGCAAGGCCGGCTGGGACATGTGGCCGGGCCCGTACGGCAACGGCGGCAGCCGCAAGTACCTGCTGGCCAGCCTGGACCAGTCGCTGGACCGGATGGGGCTGGACTACGTCGACGTCTTCTACTCCCACCGCTACGACCCGGACACCCCGCTCGAGGAAACGATGGGCGCGCTGGACAGCGCGGTGCGCTCGGGCAAGGCGCTGTACGCGGCGATCTCCAACTACCCGGCGGAGCAGCACCGGGAGGCGGTGGCGATCCTGCGCGAGCTGGGCACGCCGGTGCTGCTGAACCAGTCGGCGTACTCGATCCTCAACCGGTACGTGGAGGAGGGCGTGCTGGACGCGGTGGGCGAGACCCGGACCAGCCTCATCGCCTACTCGCCGCTCGCCCAGGGCCTGCTGACGGATCGCTACCTGTCGGGCGAGGTGCCGGCCGGTTCGCGGATGTCGGTCGGGCGGTTCCTGACCGAGGAGGCGCTCAGCGGGCCGAAGCTGGAGCAGCTGCGGGCACTCAACAAGGTCGCCGAGCGGCGCGGGCAGACGCTGGCGCAGCTCGCGCTGTGCTGGGTCCTGCGGGACCCGCGGGTGGTCTCGGTGATCATCGGGGCGAGCAGCGTCGCCCAGCTGGACCAGAACATCGACGCGCTCGCGGGCGGTCCGCTGACCGCGGAGGAGCTCGCGGAGATCGACCGACTCAGCCTCTGAGCGAGTAGGGGGCTTGCCGCCGGAACGGGCGAACAACTAACAGCTGACAGATTTCATCATCTGTCAGCTGTTAGTTGTCACCTGTCACCTGTCAGCCGTCAGCCGTCAGCGGCGGATGCCCAGGGCGGGCAGTACCGTTTCTGCAACCCGGTGGGCCTCCTCCAGCAGGGGGTTACCGGAGAGGATGAAGGTGTCGACGCCCAGCGACTCGAACTCCTGCAACCGCTCGACCACCTGGGCCGTAGAGCCGACCACCGCCGTACCGGGGCCGGGGCGGAACAGGCTCATTCCCGGCCAGAGGTTCGGGTAGGCCTCCAGCTCCCGGGCCCGTGCGGGCACCTTGCCGCCGTGCTGGCGGAACTGCCGCTGCCAGCCGACCCCGTCCTCACCCTTCGCGCCGCCCAGTTGGCGGGCGTACGTGGCCTCGCTGGTGACGTCGAGCAGGCGGTCGGCGGCCGCCCAGGCCTCGTCCTCGGTGTCGCGGACGATCAGGTGCAGCCGCAGCCCGATCCGCAGGGTCCGGCCGTGGGCGGCGGCCCGCGCCCGGACCAGATCCAGCTTCTCCTTGAGCAGGTGCGGCGGCTCGCCCCAGGTCAGGTAGACGTCCACGTGCTCGGCCGCCATCTCGATGCCGGCCGCCGAACTGCCGCCGAACCAGAGCGGGATGCCACCGGGCTGGACCGGCGCCAGCTCCCGCAGGCTCGCGCCCGCGTTCTTCAGTTCGTAGAACTCGCCCTTGTGGTCGAAGACTTCGCCGGCGGTCAGGCGCTTGACGATCGACCAGTACTCGGCGCTGAGCCGGTAGCGGTCGTCGTGCTCGACGTCCAGTCCGTACTCGCGCAGTTGCGCGGTCGAGCCGTTGACCACGTTGAACCGCAGTCGGCCGCCGTGCATCCGATCGAAGCTGAGCGCCATCTTTGCCAGCAGGGTGGGCGAGACCAGCCCCGGGTGGACGGCCAGCAGCGGCTTGAACGCCGGGGTGGTGGCGGCCGAGAGCGCACTGCCGAGCGTCCACACGTCGTAGAGGTCGGTCGCGAGCAGGGCGCCGGTGTAGCCCAACCGCTCGACGCTTCCCGCCAGTTGCTGCAGGTAGCGGAGATCCACCGGGCGGCGGCCGGCCGACTCCCACGGGTAGTGGCCCTCGCGCGGGATGATGTACCAGAGGACTTCGGAGGCCACGGTTCAGACCGCCTTGGCGAGCGCGGCGGCCACCGGGGCCTCCAGCGCGGGCAGATGGGCGTCGGCGACGGTCAGCGCCCGGTCGATGAACCCGACCCCGTGGAAGATGTCCGCGGCCTCCTGCTGCTCGGCGATGAACCCTGCGGTGGCGGGCTCCAGTTGCCACGGCAGTGCGGCCAGCGCCGTCTGCCAGTCGACGGCCGAGCCGCCCAGCTGCTCCGCCGCGATCGCGGCCGCCTCGGCCGGGTGGGCGGCGACCCAGGCGTCTGCGCGGCGCAGCGCGGCGGCGATCGCGGCGACCACCTCGGGGCGCCCGGTCGCGAAGTCCCGGCGGGTGAAGAACACCGAGCGGTCGGTGATGACGTCGCCGGTGCGGATCAGCTCCCGAAAGCCCCCGCTCCGGCGGGCGGCGGCCAGTTCGGCGCCCTGGGCGATCCACCCCGCGATCTCGCCGTCGCGCAGTCGCTGGGCCTGGTCCTCGCCGGCCGCCGGGCGCACCGGGGTGACGTCCTCGGCGTACGAAAGCCCCTGCGCGTGCAGGGCCTTGGCGAGCAGATGGGTCTGCCAGGATCCGATGCCCAGCACGACGGTGCCGCCCTTGAGGTCCGCCACCGCCTGGACCGGGCCGCCGTCCAGCACCAGCAGGGCGCCGTGGTCGGGCCGGGGTGCGGAGACCGCCGCGTACACCAGGTCGTGGCCGGCCGCCTGGGCGGTGACCGGCGGGGTCGAGCCCGTCCCGCCGAAGTCGATGGTGCCGTCGGCGAGCAGCGCACCGGTGCGAGTGCCGTCGGCATAGTGATGGAAGGCGCCGGTCTCGCCGAGCGGGGCCAGTTCCTCGTCCAGGTAGGGCAGTCGGGCGAGGTAGTAGAGCGAGGGGTTGCTGGCGTGGACGCCGAGGGTCACGGTCATCTGTTCAACTCCGGTGGTGCGGGCGGGCGGTCTTGAGGACGGTTCGGTGGGGCCGCTTACGGGTCAGTGGACGCCGAGGTCGGCCAGCAGTCGGCGGCGCAGGTCGGCGAAGGCCGGGTCGGCGGGGTCGCGGGGGTGGTCGACGGCGACCGGTTCGTCGCGCACGAGCAGGCCGTCACGCAGGACGGCGACGCGGTCGGCGAGCCGGACGGCCTCCTCCACGTCGTGGGTGACCAGCAGCACGGCGGGGCGGTGGCGGCGGACGAGGTCGCCGACCAGGTCCTGCATGCGCAGTCGGGTGAGCGCGTCCAGTGCGGCGAACGGCTCGTCGAGCAACAGCAGTTGGGGTTCGCGGACGAGGGCCCTGGCGAGGGCGACGCGCTGCGCCTCGCCGCCCGAGAGGGTGGCCGGCCAGGCGTCGGCGTGCTTGTCCAGGCCGACCTCGGCGAGCGCCTTGAGTCCGGTCTCCCGGGTGGCGGCGCCGCGCGGCAGGCCGACCGTGACGTTGGCCAACACCCGCTTGGACGGGACGAGTCGGGGCTCCTGGAAGACCACCGTACGCACCGGCGGGACGAGTACGGTGCCCTCGTCAGCCCGGTCGAGCGCGCCGAGGATGCGCAGCAGGGTGGTCTTGCCGGTGCCGCTGGCGCCCAGCAGGGCGACGAACTCGCCCCGGGCGATGGAGAGATCGACACCGTCGAGGACGGCCCGGGTGCCGAACACCCGGCGCAGGCCCCGCAGATGGACGGCCGGAGCGGCGGTCGCAGGCACGGCGGTCGCAGGCACTGAAGTGGCGGAAGTGGCGGAGGTGGCGGTGCTCATCGGGCTGCTCCCTGGACGGCCTGGCGCCACGGCATCAGGAGGCGTTCCAGGACCCGGACGACCGCGTCGGCGGTGAGGCCGAGCAGCCCGTAGATCAGGATGCAGACGGCGAGGATGTCGGTGCGCGAGTAGTTCTGGGCCTGGGCCATCAAGTACCCGATCCCCTCGGTGGAGTTGATCTCCTCGGCGGCGATCAGGGCGATCACGCTGAGCGTCATCGACAGCCGCAGACCGGACAGCAGGGCGGGCAGCGCGCCGGGCAGGACGACGGTGCGCACGATGGCCCAGCGGCCGAGCCCGAAGCTGCGCATCGCCTCGACCAGCTTGCGGTCGGTGTTGCGGACGCCGCCGGAGGCGGACACGTACATCGGGAAGCTGGTGGCAACGCCGATCAGGGCGACCTTCGCGGTCTCGGTGATGCCGAACCACACCATGAACAGCGGGACCAGCGCCAGGAACGGGACGGTGCGCAGCACCTGGATCGCGGAGTCGAGCAGTTCCTCGCCGAGCCGGGTGAAGCCGGTGACCACGCCGAGCACCAGACCGGTGGTCGCGCCGAAGAGCAGGCCGAGGCCGGCCCGGGTGAGGGAGACCCCGAGGGCATCGGTGAGCTGGCCGTTGCCCCACAACTCGCCGACGGCTTCGGCGACCTGGGCGGGTGAAGCGAGGACGTCCTGGGTGAGGGCGCCGGTGGCGGAGGCGAGCGCCCAGCCGCCGAGCAGAGCGAGTGGGCCCAGGGTGCGCAGGATCACGGCGAGGGCGCGCGGGCGGGGCCGCTGCCGCCTGGTGTGCGGGGTGACGAGTCCGGCGTCGAGGGCGAGACGGGTCTCGTCGGTGGTGCGTTCGGGGGCGGCGGTGGTCACTTGGCACCGTCCCCGAGCTTGTTGATGTCGATCAGGTACGGCTTGACGTCCACGAGTTGCTTGGTGACCTTCTGGTCGGCGAAGAACCGGGCGACGGTGCCGAAGCGGGCGGTGTCGGCGTCGGAGATGGCCTCCGCGGCGGCGCCCTGCCCGCTGACGTTCACCGCGATGTCCTTCTCGGCGGGGGTGACGGCGGTCGGGCCGGAGTCGGTGAAGACGTTGAGGTAGGCGGCCGGGTCCGCCTTCTCCTTGAGGCCGTTCTCGCGCAGGTAGGTGTAGAAGGTCTTGACCACCTCGGGGTGCTTGTCGGCGAAGCCGTTGCGGACGGCCCAGACGGCGTAGTTGTCGGAGCCGACCTCCTTGCCGTTGGCCAGGAAGTGCGCCCCGGCGTTGGCGATGGTGGGCGTGGAGAAGGTGTTCCAGGTCGCCCAGGCGTCCACCTGGCCGGAGTTGAAGACACCGGCCGTCTGGTCGGCGCGCAGGTAGACCCGCTCGACCTTGTCGACCGGGATGCCGTTCTTCTCCAGCGCCTTGAGCAGCAGGTACTCGCTGGTGCCGCCCTGGGAGACGGCGACCTTGCGGCCGACCAGGTCCTGGACGGACTTGATGGGCGAGTCGTTCTTCACCAGGATCCCTTCGCCGACGCCGTCGGGCGCGGTCTGGGCGAACAGCTTGAAGCCGGGCTTCTGGGCGAGCGCGGCGACGGCCGAGGTGATCGAGCCCAGGGCGACGTCCAGTTGGTCGGCGGACAGGGCCTGCGCGGCCGGGGCGAACGGGCCCGCGCTGCCGGTCCAGGCGACCTTGGCGTGGACGGCGGCCAGCGCCTTGTCCAGCGAGCCGTCCTTCTTGCCGCGGGCGAGGAACCCGTTGTTTCCGGGGTCGGGCAGGCGGAGCACCACGTCGGCCTTGCCGCCGGCCCCGCCGTCGGCGGAGGCCTTGGCCCCGTCGGCGGACGAGCCGCAGGCGGCCAGTGCGGTGGAGGCGAGCAGCGCGGTGGCGGCGAGGGCGAGGCGGGGGGTCTTCACGGGGTCTCCAAACTAAGGACAGCTGACAAGTGACAACTTTCGAAATCTGTTATCTGAAATCTGTCTGCTGAAATCTGTTAGTTGTGATCTGTCAGCCGGCGGCCGGGCGGCGCTCAGCCGCCCACCGCGGCGCGGCGCCGTTCGCGCAGCAGCTCGTGGGCGGCGCGCAGGGGTTCCGGGTCGGCCCAGCCGGGGATGTCGACCGGGGAGGCGAGGAATCCCCGGTCCCCGAGGAAACGTTCCTGCTGCGCCAGCAGCTCCAGGCGCTCCGCCGAGAGGTCCAGGTGCAGGGTGCGGTGGCTGCCCGGCGCGTACGCCCCGGCCACGCCCTCGGCGCCCGCGCCGGTCTCGGCCCGCAGGATCCGCACCACCTCCGCCGGGCGCTCGGCCGCCCAGTCGGCGGCCTCCAGCAGAACGGCGAGGAAGCGGGCGACCAGCTCCGGCTGCTCGTCCAGCAGTTGCTGGTGGACGGTGACCGGCCGAGGCGTCCCGTTGTTGACCCGGGCCCGGCGGTCCGGCGCCGCGTCCAGCTCCACGGCCACCTCCGCCCCGACCCGGCGGGCCGCCTCGACGGCGAGCGCCCCCTTCACGTACACGGCGTCCACCACACCGTCCCGCAGCGCGGCCAGCTCGCCGGCCCACTGCCCGCCGCCGGGCAGGCCCGGGACGTCGACCAGCTCGGCGTCGTCCAGCGTGAGCCCGGCGAGGCCGAGTGCGCCACGGAAGCCGGCCAGGGCCATCGCCCGCCAGAAGTCGATGCCGATGTCATGATGTGGGACCGCCAGCCGCAACCCGCGCAGGTCGCCGGGGCCGGTGATGCCGCTGCCGGCCCGGACCAGGACCACCTGCCGCTCCTCGATCCAGGTGAGGCCGACCAGCCGGGTCCGCTCGCCGCGCGAACGGGCCCACAGCGCCGGGACGTTGCCGCCCTCGCGGAACAGTCCGGTGAGCGCGTGGGTGTAGTGGTGGTCGGCGGCCACCTCCGGCGGGGCGTCCTGGAGCGAGCGGACGGCGATCCCGTCGGCGGCGAACTCGCGGGCGAGCCACCCCTGGTCGGCGGCGATCCCGGTGGCGGTGGGCACCGGGCAGCGGGTGAACCAGAGGGTGTCGGGGGCACTGGGGGAAGGGCTGGGCACGGGGTGTGGTCCTCTGCGGAGGGAGCGGGTTCGGCGGGCGCCGGAAGGCTGCGGGTCTGGGCACGCCGCGCGGGTCACGGGGCCCGGGGCGTCGGGGAGTTGCACGAGGTGGCGAGTCGGGCGGGGCGGTGGGTCGCGCGAGGCGGGGAACGCCGGACGGTGCGACGCGAGGGGAGCGTCAGCGACAACACTCGCAGGAGGCGAAGAACCGGTGGATCGTCACGGCGTCGCTCCTTCCTGCGGGTCGGGGTTGCGGGTGGTGCGCCGGGCGGCGGGCGTCCGGCGCGATGTGAGGAGCGTTCCACGACGATCGAGCCGGAGGCAAGGTTTTGCCACATGGTGGGATCACTTGTTCATCAACGCCATTCCATTGCAACGTCGTCGACACAATCCCGCAGCACTCGCTGCCCTACGCTGAGACTCCTCCCGGTGATCCAGCCGGATTCCCGAACCGAAACGCGAGGTGCCATGGCCGAGGCCGCCACCGCCGTCCAGGGCCCGCCGGCCGGTGCGCAGGCCGTCCAGCGTGCGCTGGGGCTGCTGCACTGCTTCCACGACAACGGCCCCGACCTGAGCGCCTCCGACCTGGCCCGCCGGATGGACCTCTCGGTCTCCACCGCGCACCGGCTGGCCCGGACGCTGGTCAGCGCCGGCTTCCTGGAGCAGGACGAGCAGACCGCGCGCTACCGGCTCGGCCCGGCGGTCGCCGAACTCGGCCAACTCACCTTCCACCAGCGCGGACTGCACCTGGCCGCACCCGAGTTGGACCGGCTGTCCCGACGCACCGGTGCGACCGCGGACCTCGCGATCCGCAGCGGTCCGCACGCGGTCATCCTGGTGGGGGCCTCCGTCCGTCCGGACACCGGCCTCGGGCTGCGCCGGCCGCTGCACTCCACGGCGCTCGGCAAGGTACTGCTGGCCTGGCCGCGCCCGGGGGAGCCGGCGGTGTCGGCGCTCGGCCCGCTGCCGTCGTTCACCGACCGGACGATCACCGAACCGGCGCTGCTCGCAGAGGAGTTGGCGAAGGTCCGGAGCTCCGGGTACGCGCTCAACGACGGCGAGTCGGCCGCCGGGGTGCGGACGGCGGCCGTGCCCGTCCTGGACGGCACCGGGCAGGCCCGGTTCGCGCTGGCCGTCCGCTCGACCCCGGCGCACCTGACCGACGACCGCCTCGACTGGTTCCTGGGCCACGCCCGCACCTGCGCCGACGCGCTCGCCGTCCTGTTGCTGCCGACCGATCAGCGTGCCTGACGTCACGTCACAATGCCTCAGCGGGCTGCCCGTTGCGCGATGGCACGGGCAACCCGCCGCGGCAGGAAGTTCGGTGGCCGATCAGCTGGCCGGGGTGTACTTGTAGCCGACCCGACGGACCGTCACGATCGTGTCGCGGTAGCCCGGTCCGAGCTTGCGGCGCAGCCGGGCGACGTGCACGTCGACCGTTCGGCCGTCGCCGACGTGGCCGTAACCCCAGACCGCCGAGACCAGGTGGTCCCGGGTGTGCACCCGCTGCGGGTGCTCGGTGAGGTGGGCGAGCAGCTCGAACTCCAGGTAGGTGAGGTCGAGCAGCCGCCCGTCGACGTAGGCGTTGCGCCGCTCGGCGTCGACGGCGATGCCGCGCCCGGCCGGTCGGACCGGGCGAACACCGGCCTGTGCGGGCACACTCACGTGCGCACCGACGTGCTGTGCACCCGAGGGCCCGCCGAGGGGCGCGCCGGCGGGCACCGCCGCCACCGGGCTGTCGGCCGGCACGAGCACCAGGTACCCGACCATCGGGTTCCCGGTACCGGCGCCGAACTGCGTGCCGTACTGGGCGAGCAGACCCTGCGGCAGCGCGCCCTGCGGCAGGGCGGCGACGACGGTCGCCCCCTCGGGCAGCGCGGCGAGCAGGGCCGCCGGCGCGGCCGGGAGGACCGCGCCCGGCTGGGGCACGACGCCCGCGCCCGCCGGACGGGACGGGATCGCGTGAGAGGACCGGACCGCTCCCCCGGGCCATCGCTCGGCGGCCGGCGAGCCGTGCGAGAGCGGGGAGGCGGAGGAGCCCGGCGCGCCGGAGACGCCGGAGCCGGCCGGGGCGACGCCCGGGACGGAGCGGACCGCGCGCAGATGCGGGGTCGCGGAGGGCAGGGGCAGGGTGGCCGTGGATGAAGAAGACATGGTGTGCCGCTCATTTCGCGCGTGACGGACGGGGTGGAGTCGTCTGCGCGTCGACCGGGCGTACTGCCGGGCTGATCCGGAATCAGCCTGCGGAGGGCCGGGACGCGCTGGGCGAGCCCGGACACGTCTGATCGAACAGGTGCGGCTGCCGGGACGGCCAGAACGGCTCAAGGTCGAGGCGACCCTGGTGGCTGTCCCCGGCGCGGTTCGCGCGCCCGTTCCACCGCCTGGCCGGTCCACCGACGCACATCGCGGAGGCCGCCCCGGTCGAGCGGGGACGGCCGGCGATGCCGGGGGCGGGGCTGGTGCAGGCGATGTTCACTGGTGGTCTCTCCGCGAGGCGGGGCCGGATCGGCGGTCGCGGGCACGCCGGATGAGGCGGGTCCGCTACGGCCTGGTCGACGGGATTGGCGGTGCGTCAGACGGCGGCCGGGTGGGCCGGGAGCGTCAGGGACGTACCGGGAAGGGGCCGGCCGGTCACCGACAACAGGCGCTGCAGATCAGTGCCTGGTCGATGTAGCGGCGGACGGTGAGCACCGGCGTGACGGGGGTGGGATCGGTCGTGGCGTGTCGCTGGCCGACGGTCATCCTGCTGCCCTCCCCCTTGCTCTGTACGACGGCGCGTCGTCGTCGATGCGCGCCTTCGTGAACGGAATGTTTCCGGCCCTCCCGACGGCATGGCCGGGCGGCTTTCGTGCCCAGAGCCTTCCACGCCGGGCCGGTCTAGGCAACCTTCGGCACACCGAACGTCCGGGATGCGGACAACCGAATGAGACGTCGGGAGGCTCGGAGGCTCTGTGAAGCCTCTGTGCGGGTGCAGTGCCGGACCGATGGTGCGGCGGCGTCAGACCGGGGGCGCGGTGTCGTCAGACCGGGGGTGCGGAGGCGTCAGACCCGGACGCGGTGTCGTCAGACCGGGTCACGGCAGCGCCCGGCCCGGGGTGTGGCGGCGTCAGATTCGGGCCGGGGTGCCGCGGTGGCGACGGGCGGCGGCGTGCTCGACGAGCGCGACCAGGAGTTCCTTCCCGTCCTCCCGCAGGCGCGCGTCACACAGCAGCACGGGAATGTCCGGGTCGAGGTCGAGCGCGTCGCGGACCTCGTCCGGGGAGAACCGCTCCGTGCCGTCGAAGCAGTTCACCGCGACCACGAACGGGATGCCGCGCTGCTCGAAGAAGTCGACCGACGGGAAGCAGTCGGCCAGCCGCCGGGTGTCCGCGAGCACCAGTGCGCCGAGCGCGCCGCGGGCCAACTCGTCCCAGACGAACCAGAACCGGTCCTGCCCGGGTGTGCCGAACAGGTACAGCGCGAGTCCGGGCCGCAGGTCGATCCGGCCGAAGTCCATCGCCACGGTGGTGGTGCGCTTCGCCTCCACGCCCGAGGTGTCGTCCACCGGGCGGCCCAGTTCGCTGAGCTCCTCCTCGGTGCGCAGCGGCCGGATCTCGCTCACCGAGCCGACCAGCGTGGTCTTGCCCGCGCCGAAGCCGCCCGCGACGAGGATCTTCACCGCGACGGCCGGGCCGCCGCGCCAGCGCGGGTCGTTGGCGCGACCGCCGGAGCCGTGGCCGCCGGGGGTGCCGCCACCAGGGGTACTGCCGGCAGCGGCGCGGCCGTCGTGGTCAGAGCGCACGGAGTCCATTGATCACGTCTCGCAGCAGGCGCTCGTCCGGCAGCTCGGCGAGCGGAACGGGTCGGGTGACGCTGATCAGCTCGGCGTCGTAGAGGTCGCCGAGCAGCACCCGGACGACGCTGACCGGCAGGTCGGTGTAGGAGCCGAGTTCGGCGACGGACAGCGGCTCGCGGCGGCACCAGGCGAGGAGGGTCTGGTGCTCCGGGTCGAGGACGTGCGCGGGCACGGCCCCCGCGTTCGGCCCGGGCTCGGCGGCGGTGATCAGCGAAATCAGGTCGAACAGGCCGTCCTCGACCGGCCGGGTGCGGCCGCGGGTCATCGAGTAGAGCCGCACGACCGGGCCGGCCTCGTCGTCGAACCAGCGGTCGTCGGCAGGGGCACGCGGGTGGAGCAGGTCGGACTCGGCCCCGTCCTGGCCCGTCTGCTCCACCACCGCCCCGGCCGACACGTCCGAGCCGCCCGAGCCAGACGACTCGGGCGGCCCCGCCGCCTCAGCCTTCGGATCCGCCATCGGACCGCTCATCTCCCCGGCGGCGCGGCTTCGGTGCGCGGCTCGGCGGCCAGGTGCTCGCCGACCCGCTTGACCAGCAGCGCCATCTCGTAGGCGATCTGGCCGATGTCGGCCTCGGCCTCGCTCAGCACGGCCAGGCAGCTGCCGTCACCGGCCGCCGTGATGAACAGGAACGCCTCGTCCAGTTCCACCATGGTCTGGCGGACTCCGCCGACCTTGAAGTGCCCGCCGGCGCCCTTGGCCAGGCTGTGGAATCCGGCCGCGACGGCCGCCAGGTGCTCGGCGTCCTCGCGGTCGAGGTCGCGGGAGGCTCCGGTGGCCAGGCCGTCGCTGGAGAGGATCACGGCGTGCCGCAGGGCCGCGACGCGCCCCACCAGGTCGTCCAGGAGCCAGTTGAGGTCCCCGGACGGCTGCGTCGAAGTGGTCATGAATCAGTTCCTTCCGATGGAGCGGGTGGTGCAGGTGGTGCTGTTGGTACGGGTGTTGCCGATGGTGCAGGTGTTCCCGGTGGTGCAGGGTTTGCCGGGTTCCGTCGGACGGGCGAGCCGGCCGGCACCCGACGGGCGAGCGGTGCCCGGGCACCGTCCGGCGGCGCGGACAGCGCCGCCGGGGCGGGTGCCGGACTGATCGCCCGCCGGGCGGGGTCCGGCGGCTGCCAGGCGGGTACGGCGGCGGGCCGGGCACTCGCCGGGGCCGACCTGGGCGTGGCGGCGCCGCGCCCTCGGGTGAAGCCGCGCTGGAACGAGGCGAAGGTGGCCCGCGCCTCCTCGGGCGAGCGCTCACGCGCCCGCTCGGCCTCCTGGGCCTCCCGGGCCCGTCGGGCGGCGAGGGCGGCCTCGTCCTCGGGCCCGTGGTCTGCCCGCTCCCGGAGGCGCTCCTTCAGCTGCTCCTTGAGCTGCGGCGCGAGGTTCGCCTGCCGGACCCGCCGGGGCAGCCCGCCCTCGGTCCGCGGGCCTGCGACCAACGGCGGGTCCGCGGGCCCGTCGACGACGGGAGCGGCCGCGGTCGGCTCGTCCCGACGGTGGCGCCCCGTCCCCGCACCGTCCTCGGCGTCCCTGGGCGGCGCGGGCACCAGCACCGGCCCGCCCTTGGTCCGCGAGGCCCGCCGTGGCAGCCCGCCCGGCGTCCGGGCCGGCTCGGGCGTGGACGGCCGGGGACCGCCGCTGCCCCGGTTCCGCTCGTCCTCCCCCGCGACGGAACCGGCCACAGACCCGGCACCGGCGCCGACACCGACGGCAGAGCCGGCAGCGGCCCGAGCCGCGCCCTCCGCCGTACCGCCGCCACCACCGCCACCGCCGCCGCCGAGCGCGGGCACGGCGACCAGGTCGCGCTGTCCGCGCCGGACCGGGGCGGAGCGCTGTCCGGTGGGCGGCGGTTCGGGCAGGCCGTCCGGCGCCTCGGCGAGCAGTTCACGCGGGATCAGCACGACCGCCGTCGTCCCGCCGTACGGGGACGGGCGCAGGTGGACCCGGATGCCGTGCCGCCGGGCCAGCCGGCTGACCACGAACAGGCCCAGCCGGTCGGTGTCGGCGAGGTCGAACTCCTGCTCCACGGCGAGGCGTTCGTTGGTTTCGGCGAGGAGTTGATCGCTCAGCCCGAGCCCGCGGTCGTCGATCTCCAGCGCGAATCCGTGCGCCACCACCTCACCCTGGACGGTGACTTGGGTGGTCGGCGGGGAGAACACCGCGGCGTTCTCGACGAGTTCGGCGATCAGGTGGGTGACGTCCGCGACGGCGCTGCCGAGCAGGCCGGTGCCGGGGAACGGCCGGACGATCACCCGGGCGTAGTCCTCGACCTCGCCGACCGCCGCGCGGACCACGTCCACCATCCGGACGGGCTTGCGCCAGGCGCGCCCGGGCGAGCCGCCGGCGAGGATGATCAGGCCCTCGGCGTGCCGCCGCATGCGCGTGGTGAGGTGGTCGACCTTGAAGAGGTCGGCCAGCTCGGTCGGGTTCTCGGTGCGGCGCTCCATGGTGTCGAGCAGGGTGAGCTGGCGGTGCAGCAGCACCTGGCTGCGCCGGGCCAGGTTGACGAACACCGCCGAGACGCCGCGCCGCAGTTCGGCCTGCTCGACGGCGGCCTCGACGGCGGCCCGCTGGACGGCGTTGAAGGCCTGGCCGACCTGGCCTATCTCGGCCGCCCCGAAGCGCAGTTCGGGTGCCTCGGCCGCGACGTCCACCGCCTCGCCGCGGCGCAGCCGCAGCATGACGGAGGGCAGCCGGGCGCCGGCCAGTTCGTTGGCCGCGTTGCGCAGTCCGATCAGTTCCCGGGCGAGGCCGCGCCCGATCCGGAAGGAGATCAGCACCGACAGGACGACCGCGACCAGGCCGATCGCACCGGCGATGCCGCCGCGCCAGAGCAGCCCGATCGCGGCGGACCGTTCGCGCTCGCCGATCCCGTTGGCGATCCGGGCGTTGATCGAGGTGAGGTCGCCGAGCGCCCGGTCGGCGGTCTCCCGCCAGGAGTCGCCGTTGATCGCCTGGGCGACCCGCTCGGGGCCGCCGGCGCCGACGAAGTCCGCTTCGGCGCGGGCCAGCGCGGCCCAGGCCTCGCCGCCGCGCAGGGCGATGTAGTCGGACTGGTCGGCGGGTTCGAGTTCGGCGATGTAGACGGTGAACAGGGCCTGCTGGTTGTGCAGGGCGTCCAGGGCGACCTGGTACTGCTCGGCGGTGGGCTTGGCCGCGCCGCCGCGCAGGCCCTCCATCGCCGCGTCCTCCTGCGCGAGGTACTCGCGGGCGCGCACCAGCTCGATCAGGATGGTCCCCTGCCGCGGGAGTTGACCGCTCTGCCGGGCGACGTAGGCGGACCGGAAGCCGAACACCGGCTTGACCAGGTCGCTGTACTGCCCCAGCGCGAACTCCCAGTTGAGCGCGGAGCGGCCGACCTGCGCGCGCAGCGGTCCGATCTGGTCGGCGGCGGCGATGATCTGCAGGAAGCGGCCGCGCTGGGAGCTGGAGAGCTTGCCGCCCGCGTGGTCCTTCTTCTGCCGCAGGACGTCGAGGCTGCGGTCGGTGGCGGCCTTGGCGTGTTCGTAGGCGTCCGTGGCGACCTGCGAGTTCGGGACGGCCAGTCGCTGGACGGCCGCGCGGCGCTCGTTCTGCAGATCGTCGGCGTACCGGTCGACCGGGGTCCCGAACTCCTTGTACGTACGGCTGATCTCCAGCTGGCCCCAGACGTCTCCGGTAGTGGCGAAGGTCGCGTACACCCACAGCGCGGTGAGTGCGACGATGGGCACCAGGAGCAGCGCGATGATCTTCGCGCGGATCGAGCTGCTGCGCAGACGCATGGAGTCCTCGGTCGGGAAGTGCCAGGCGCGGACGGGGAGCGGTTCGGAGGAGCCGCGGGGCTCGGCCGGAAAAGGCTTGGGAAAGGGCTTCGGAAAGGGCTTCGGAAAGAGTTCGGGTACGGGCTTCGGGAATCGGCTTCGGGGCTGGTCGGCGTGGATGGTGCGTCGTCGGATCGGGCCTGGCCGGGAGGCCCCCGGTCGCAGGTCTGCGAGAGCCTACTACGCCCTGACCACTCGTTCGAGGGTCGTACCAGTCCACTTCCCCGGCTTGCCCCGCACACGTCAGGATCGACTCCCGGTCACTGCGGGCTCGCGTCCGGATCATCCACCTCCGCCCGGTTTGCCCGGTCACCGAACGCACGCGGTTCCTCCTCGGCGGCGACACCTTCCGCAGGGACCGGTGCCGATCTCGTCGCGTCACGGTCACAACCCTGGGCAGTGACAGGCCGATCCGATAGTTTCGCTCCACCTGCGCGGCCCGGCACCGCCGCCACGGCCTCCGGCGCCGACACCGGTTCCGGCACCGGCGCGGGCAGTGCCGCCGCGAGACGCCAACGGGGGGAATGTGCGCGAGTTCACCACCCCCGCCGTGGCCGGGCCCGAGGCCACCGGAGGACTCGCCGACTCGCTGTACGACACCGCCGAACGCACACCGGACCTGGTGCAGCTGGCCCGCCACGTCGGCCCGACGGGCCCCGCCGACTCCGCCGAGCACCGGGACGGGCACCGGTTCGGGCACCGGGACGAGTGGCGGGGCGTCACCGCGCGGGAGTTCCGCGACGAGGTGCTCGCCCTCGCCAAGGGCCTGCTCACCCGGGGCGTGCGCTACGGCGACCGGGTCGCCCTGATGTCCCGCACCCGCTACGAGTGGACGCTGTTCGACTACGCGCTCTGGTCGATCGGCGCGATCACCGTCCCGGTCTACCCCACGGCGGCGGCCGAGCAGGTGCGCTGGATCCTCGCCGAGACCCAGGCGGTGGCCTGCCTGGTCGAGGACGAGGACGCCGCGATGACGGTCGGCGCGGTCTGCGACGCGCTGCCCGACCTCACCGGCATCTGGCAGCTGGACCGCGACTGCGTCGCCGCGATCACCGAGGACGGCCGTGACGTGCCCGACTCGCTCGTCCACCGCCAGCGGCTCGGCGTCACGGCCGGGAACGTCGCCACGGTCGTCTACACCTCGGGCACCACCGGCCGCCCCAAGGGCTGCCTGATCACCCACGCCAACCTGGCCGCCGAGGCCGACGCGCTGCTCGGCGGCTGGCGGGAGGCCTTCCACGACACCGGCGGCGGACAGCCGTCCACCCTGCTGTTCCTGCCGCTGGCACACGTCTACGGGCGGGCCGTGCAGGTCGCGGCGATCCGCGGCGGCTTCCGGATCGGGCACGTCCCCGAGGTCTCCACCGACGCCCTGCTGCCCGCGATGGAGTCCTTCCGGCCGACCTTCCTGCACGTCGTCCCGTACGTCTTCGAGAAGATCTTCCAGCAGGCCCGGCGGGCCGCCGAGGACGCCGGGCGCGGCGAACTCTTCGAACAGGCCCGGCAGGTGGCCGTCGACTGGGCCGCCGCCCGGGAGCAGAAGGCGTTCGGGCGCGGGCCCGGGCCCAGCCCCAAGCTGCGGCTGCGCCACCTCGCCTACGAGCGGACCGTCTACCAGCGGCTGCGGGCCGTACTCGGCGGCCGGGTGCGCAGCGTGATGTGCGGCGGCTCCGCGCTGCGCCGCGAACTCGGCCTCTTCTTCACCGGCGCCGGCCTGCACCTGTACGAGGGCTACGGACTGACCGAGACGTCCGCCGCGATCACCGCCAACCCGATCGGGCGGCAGAAGCTGGGCACGGTCGGGCACCCGCTGCCGGGCTCGTCGGTGGCCCTCGCCGACGACGGCGAGGTCTGGGTGCGCGGCGGCTCGGTCTTCGGCGGCTACCTCAACCACCCGCAGTGCACGGCGGAGTCCCTGATCGACGGCTGGTTCGGGACGGGCGACCTGGGCCGGCTGGACGAGGACGGCTACCTGACCATCACCGGCCGCAAGAAGGACCTGATCGTCACCAGCAGCGGCAAGAACCTGGCCCCGTCGGCACTGGAGGAGCGGGTGGCCGCGCATCCGCTGGTCTCCCAGTGCCTGGTGGTGGGCGACGACCGCCCGTACGTGGCCGCGCTGATCACGCTCGACCCGGCGGCGCTGGCGCACTGGTTGAAGACGCACGGGCTGGAGCAGCTGGACCCGTGGGCGGTGCTCGCGGACGAGCAGCTGCACACCGAGGTCCAGCGCGCGGTGGCGGCGGCGAACACGGCGGTGTCGCGGGCCGAGTCGATCCGCGCGTTCCGGCTGCTGCCCCGCGAGTTCAGCCAGGACCAGGGACTGCTGACACCCTCCCTGAAGCTGCGCCGGGCGGCGATCGCCGAGTACTACGCCGATGACATCGCGGAGTTGTACGTCCCCTGACGGATCGTCTCGTCCCTTTTGTGGCAGGTGTGGTGGGCTTCGATTCACCGGCCGTTCCCTTGACGGGCTGATTGGTCCAGTCCATTGTTTCTCCTCGGTCCGAGTGCGGCGCACCATCCGCTCCCGCCCCTCCGGGAGCACCCAGGTCCCGCGAGCCCGGTTCCAGAGGCCCGCCCCACGGGCCCGGTTCCAGGGTTCCGGTTCCAGGGTTCCGATTCCGCCACGCCCTCCCCACGGGCGTGTCCCCCACACGCAGGAGTCCTCTCGTGTCGATGTCCACGCGCCCGTCTGCGCGCCCGTCTGCGCGCCTGTCCGCGCGCCTGTCCGCGCTGGCCGCCTCCGTCGCGCTGCTCACCGCCTTCGCCGCCCCGGCGGCCTCCGCCACCCCCGGGCCCGCCCCGGCCGACGCCCCGAGCGCCCCGAGCGGTCCGAACACCCCGAGCGGCCCGACCGTCAACCTGGCCACCAACCCCGGCTTCGAACTGCCCGCCCCCGACCTCTCCGCCTGGGGCGCCGTCCCCGGCTGGAACTGCACCGGCGGCCCGGCCGAAGCCGCCGTCACCACCACCACCGCGCACTCCGGCGCCTCCGCGCTCACCGTCACGCCGGCCACCGCCGACTCCACCGGCGAGTGCGCGCAGACCGTGGCCGTCCAGCCCAACACCGCCTACACCGCCTCGGCCTGGGTCCGCGGCGCCTTCGTCTACCTGGGAGCCACCGGCACCGGCAGGGACGTCGCCCCGGCCTGGACCGAGACCACCGGCGGCGGCTGGCAGCAGCTCACCACCCGGTTCACCACCGGCCCGAACGCGCACAGCGTCCGGCTCTACGTCCACGGCTGGTACCAGCAGGGCCCGTTCTCGGTCGACGACGTCCGGGTGGACGGCCCCGCACCCGCCCCGGCCGTGGCCGCCGGATCCGTGCCCACCAGCGACAAGGTCGTCTTCTTCACCATCGACGACGGCTGGCAGCGCACCCCCGAGGCGGAGAAAGTCATCGCCGACCACCGGCTGCCGATCACCGCCTTCCCGCTGCCGATGCCGGCCGGCACCGACCCCGACTTCTTCCGGCGCGTCACGGCCGTACCCGGCTCCTCCATCCAGGACCACAGCGTCTCCCACTCCGACCTCAGCAAACTGCCGCTGGAGCAGCAGCAGATCGAGATCTGCGACGCCCGCGACGCCCTGACCCGCCAGTTCGGCACCACCCCGGTGGCCTTCCGCCCGCCGTACTTCGCCTGGAACGCCGACACCCTTCAGGCCGCCGCCAACTGCGGCATCCGCACCGTGCTCACCGCCGACGCGGACTTCAGCTGGGGCGCGTCCAACATCTGGCACCCGGGCCTGCTGCAGCCGGGCGACGTCGTCCTGATGCACTGGACCGACACCCTCGCCGCCGATCTCCAGCGCGCCCTCGCCGCTGCCGACGCGGCCGGACTCAAGCCGGCCGGCCTGGTCGACTACCTGCGCTGACGCGTCGCCGTGGGGCGGGGGGCCCCCGGGGCCCCCGCGCGCGGGGGCGCCCGCGCGCGCGGCCCGGCGGGCGGGGGCCCCCACCGGCGCGCAACCCGGGCCGGGGC
>NZ_JBHWIO010000097.1:0-6234 GCF_042732075.1 Kitasatospora sp. NPDC059812 | reverse complement strand
CTGCCGGCGGGGGGGTGTCGCGGGCACCGGGGGACGGCGGGCGCCGGGCGGCGCCCCCCCCCGCCCCCCCCCCGCCGACGGGGGCACCCACTCGCGGGGCTCCCGTCCACCGGCGGCCGGGCTCAGCCGAAGACGTGCGCCATCCAGCCGCGCAGGCGCTCGTCGAAGTCGGCGGCGCCGGTGAAATCGTTGGCCGGGATCACGCCGACCTCGGCGTCGTCCTGCTCCTCCCAGCCGGCGGCGAGGTACTCGACGTCGGCCCAGCCGCCACGGAACAGCACCACGTGCAGTTCGCCACCGGACAGCGGGTCCACGACCTGGACGCCGACGGAGTCCGGGTCCGTGACTCGGGCGCGGTCCGTCTCCAGCGGCTGCGGCCACAGGGCCAGGGCGTCGCGCCAGGTGAGCGCGCCGACCGTCAGACCGGCGGCCCGCCAGCGTACGGCCCGGGCGGCGATCCGCTCGGCGGCGTGGTCGAGGTCGACGATGCGCTCCACGACGGCGTTCACTTCCCTTCATCGGCGATCCCGTGTCGGCGAATCCGCGTCGGCGGCCCCGCGTCGGGGATCTTTCGGCGGCGATCTTGCTCGTTGACAGGGCGTCCGCGCGTGGCTCTAATGGGGGCGTGCAGCGCGGCGCCGGCCACAGAGTAGTGGGCCGGCCGGCAACCGAGCGAGCACCTTTATCCGAGGGACGATGCGCGATGAGTACTTTCTCCGCTGCCCTGATCTGACGTAGGCGGTCACCGTGGTGTCCGCGTGCGCGCCCGTGCACCGCGTGTGGCCGTGACTCCCAACCCCTGTAGGAGACTTCACCCACACCTATGTCCATGTCCACGAACCATGTCAACCAGTTCAACCAGAGCGTCATCGAGGAGTTCCGGGCCGACGGCGGGCGGGTCGGCGGCCCGTTCGAGGGCGGCGACCTGCTGCTGCTCACCACCGCCGGGGCCAGGTCGGGCAAGCCGCACACCGTGCCGCTCGGGTACGTCCGGGCCGAGGGACTGCTCCTGGTCGTCGCCTCCGCCGCCGGGGCGCCGGACCATCCGCAGTGGTACCGCAACCTGCTCGCCCGACCGGTGGTCCGGGTCGAACTCGGATCCGAGGCGTTCGACGTGATCGCCGTACCCGCCGAAGGCGCCCGACGGGAGCGGCTGTTCGCGGCCGTCGTCCGGCAGGCGCCCGGGTACGGCGACTACCAGGCGAACACCGACCGGGAACTGCCGGTGGTCGTCCTGGAACGACCCGAGACACCCGCGCGCGAGGTGCGCAGCCTCGCCGACAAGCTGTTGGAGGCGCACACCTGGCTGCGTGCGCAGCTGCGCCACGTCCGGGAGGAGGCGCACTCGCACGTCGCGGGCCGCCCGGCCGGCCTCGGGCTCCAACTGCGCCAGCACTGCCTCGCCTTCTGCGAGGGGCTGACGCACCACCACACCGGCGAGGACGTTGCGATCTTCCCCGCGCTCGCGCGCAACCACCCGGAGCTGGCCGGGGTGCTGGAACAGCTGGGCGAACAGCACCTGGTGATCGGGCGGATCAAGGAGGAGCTGGTGGCGCTGCTGACCGGGATCGAGGTCACCGAACCGGACCGGCTCCGGGCCGAGTTGGACCGGATGTCGGCCGAGCTGGAGGCACACCTCGACTACGAGGAAGCGGAACTGCTCCCGACGCTCGCCGGGATCCCGCTCCCGCCGCTCCGGCCCGCTCCGGCCCGGGACTGAGACGCACGAATGCCGTCGGGGCCGGCCCCCCCCCGCGCGGGGGGGGGGCGCCGGGCGCCGGGGGGGGGGGGGGGGCGGGGCGCCCCCCGGCCCCGCGTGCCGGTTCGGCGGGCGCCCTGGAGCGACGGCCTACCGATGCGACGGTCCCACCTATGTGACAGGCCTGCCGATGCGACGGGCCTGCCGATGCGATGGCCTACCGGCGCGAAGCCGTTACGACTGGGTGAAGACCGGGAGGTAGCCACCGGACTGGCCGGCGGCCTTCGGGTGGTAGCTCTCGTCGACCGGCAGGGTGGCGCTGTTGAGCCAGGTGGTCAGCGAGCCGCAGATCTCGTGCTCGGTGAAGATGCTGCGCACGTCGCCGAAGCTGAAGCCGGCGTTGGCGACCCGCTTGGCGATGACGTCGTCCAGCGTGTCGGCGGCGCCGTTGATCGCGGCGCGCTTGGTGTCACTGATGCCGAGGATGCAGCTGCCGCCGATCTTGTAGAGGTGCGGGTAACCCAGCACCACCACGTGGGCGTTCGGCGCCTTGGTGTGGATCGTCGAGTACACCTTGTCCAGCTGGGCGGGCAGGGTGTTGCGGGCGTAGTTCTGGGCCGCGCTGACGGCGCTGAGGCAGGTGCTGTCCGACTCCAGCACGCAGGTCTTCATGGTGTCGGCGAAGCCGGCGTCGTTGCCGCCGACCGACAGGCTGACCAGCGTGGTGCTGGAGCTCAGCGCGGAGATCTGGTTGCTGAGGACGTCTCCGGTTCTGGCGCCGGAACACGCGACGAACGAGAAGGACGACGGCGAGTGCGCGTTCTTCCACAGGTACGGGTAGGCGTTGGTGCTTCGCTTGCAGTTGCCGCTGTCGCTCAGGTAGCTGCCGGCACCGACACCGGCGGAGTAGGAGTCCCCGAGGGCGACGTAGTTGACGCTCGCCGCATTCGCGGATGAAGCGGTGAACAACGTGGTCAGAGTGAGCAGAGCCGCTATCGCGGCAACGGACATGGCGCGCGCTGGACGGAGCATGGCACCTCCTGGTGTGGTATGGGTCACAGAAGTGATACCAGGCAGTAGGTGAACCGGGAAGCGGTCATGCCAAGGACATTGACGGGCAGTCCGACAACGCAGAAGTGAACCATCGGCCACAGGGCGTGAGTTGGCGCTGGTCAGCGCCGGTGTACGCCGACCAGCGTCGGTCATCGCGCGTAGACAGTGGTCGGTGAAAAAGTCAGCGAGTGGTCAGTTGGTAGTCAGGGTGCGGCCAGGACACCGTCACGACACGGCCATCGCCAGGCCACCCCGCCATACGACGCGTCGCGTCGCGCCGGTGCTCGCCACGGCACAGCGCGGCGCGAACCGGCACGACACGACCCGACTCCGCGCGAACCGACTTCTCACGCAAGGGCGTCAGCGCACGCGGGCTCCGGCACACGCGGACTCCGGCGCACGCGGACTCCAGCGCACGCGGACTCCAGCTCGAAGCCCTGACCGTGGATCAGGCGGACGGCGCCGTCACCCGGCAGCCCCTCCTCCGGCTACGCGAGGCCCGGGTGAGGCTCGCTCGGGCACACCGCATCCGGGTGGACGGCCTCCGGGTAACCGGCATCCGGACACACGGCATCCGGGTAGACGGCGCCGGGGAAGACCACGCAGCCCTCCACCGGCAGCTCCTCGATCGCCTCGTTCGCGGCGACCGGCACGCCGAGCCGGCGGGCGGCGGTGGCGACCGCCACCCGGGCCTGGCGCAGCCCGGGCGCGCCCCAGCCGAGCAGTTCGACGGCGAGTCCGGGCGCGACCAGCAGCCGCCGGTAGTGCCGGCCGGAGGCCGGGTCGGCCGCGCTCGGGCCGACCGCGCGCAGCGCCGCCGCCATCCGGACCCGCGCACACTCGTGCCCGCCGTTGGCCGAGCCGACCCGGTCGTAGAGGTAACCGAGGTAGTACGGTCGGCCGATCACGGCCTGGGCCTCCTCGGCCGCCTCCCGGGCCAGCGCGGAGGCCGGATCCCCGGCGTCCTCCGGTTCCAGCGAGCCGCCGGGGAGCGAGCAGATCCCGTCCCTGGGGTTGACCAGGGTCAGCACCCGCCCGTCCGGAGCGAACAGCCACCCCCAGGACTGCTTCACCGGCAGCCCCTCGGGCACCTGCTCGCCCGGCCGCCACGGCCACCCCGCCGTGGGACGCCGGCGCACCCTGCCGAGCAGCTCGGCGATCTCCGCGCTGTACTCGATCCGGCTCATGCGTCCCCCTCTCGCTGTCGGGCTCGCCGGACCGGCAGTGCGCGGGACGGACCTGCGGAGCACGGTACGGAGCGGAGCGGCCGGAGCGGCGGCGTGGGGCACCGCGCGCTCCTGCTGTTGATCTTCTCCGAATCTTCCCCGAACAGGCGGTCGATGAACAGTCCCCAGCGCCGCATGGTGGATGGCAGGAGTGGAAACCCCCTGATCACCCCAGCGGCCCACCCCCCTCCTCCGACGGGGAAGCGGGCTCCGAAAAGCCCGGCAGCGGGAAGCCCGGTCGCGGGACCACCCCGGGCGGGAACGGCAGCCCGCGCGCGGCGTCGTCGGCCAGCTCGTCGAACACCTCGTGCACCGTCATCGGCCGCAACCGCCCGCCGGCCAGCGCCCAACCGCGCACCCACGGCCCGTCCGAGGCCGAGGCCCCGGACGCCGGGACGCCCGGATCGCCGTGCAGCAGCAGCGCCCCCGCCCCGCCGCCGGCGACCCCCGCCGCCAGCGTCACGCAGAACGCCTCGGTGTCCCGCCCGGCGGGGTAGAGGCCGCCCGCCTCCACGCAGACCTCCACCGCCGAGCTGAGCTGCTCGCCGTCCTCCGGGCCGTGGCAGCGCAGCGTCAGCAGGTGGCAGCCCTCCCCCGCGCCCTCGGCCAGCGCGAGGTAGGCCGACGTCACGTACCCCATCACCGCCGCCAGCCGCCGCTGCCCGTCCGGGTCGTCGCCGACCGCCTCCAGCAGGGCCACGCCCGCGACGGACATCCGCACCCGCGCCCGGTGGTCGTCCAGCAGGACCGGGAGCAGTTCGGCCAGCCGCTCCCCCGCGTAGACGAAGGGCTCCCCGGCCAGCTCCGGATCGCCCGCGTACGCGACCCGGGCGGCGGGCGTCCGGGGGTCGAGGCCGAGCGCCGTGCAGTAGTCCTCGTAGTCACCCGCCTCCAGGACCCGCAGGTGCACCTCCAGGCCCTGCGCGTGCAGGGCCCTCAGCTGCTCCTCCGAGCGCCGCAGGTACTCCTGGTGGGCGAGCCGGCCGAACAGCCCGTACCGCGCGAGGCCGGCGAAGTCGGACGCAGCCGCCGCCACCGCGACCGCCACCGGCTGCGGCGGCGGAGCGCCCCGGGCCCGCCCGCCACGGCGCCCCCGCGCACCGGCCCCGCCCGCACGCCCTCCCGGCGGCCGGTCACCACCGGACGGCCGGGCCCCGCCGGGAGCACCCGGTCCGCCATCCGCCCCGGCCCGCCGCCCGGCGCGCAGCAGCACCCGCCGGCGGACCCGCGACCGCCCGAAGACATCGACGGCCCCGGAACCCCGGCAGCCCCCACAACGCCCCGCACAGCGCTCCGCAACCCCGGAGCCCTCACGACCCAACGACCACACCCGCATGGTTCCTCCCACCGACTAGCCCAGCACCGGACACCGTCGACCGCTCCGACCCTGGAGCCGCCGACGTCGAGGAACATACACAGAGCCACTGACAATCCACCCCGAGTAATCGAACACGCGCGTCCCAGGACCCTCGGGTCTCCCGATCCGGACGGGATTGTCAGTACCGGACGTTAGGGTCGGGAACCATGCGACTGCCGCATGGAGACACAGCCCAATAGGCGGCAGCTTTGGGCGCACCAGCAGATCTGGCCGCAAAAGCAGCGAGTTGGATGGACCACTTCTGGACGACGATCCAGCTGTGAACGGGTGCGCCGTACAACGGCGAATGCCCGCCGGTGCAGGGCACCAGCGGGCAATCCCGAAATATCATTCCTCGAAGCGCTTGCCGCTCCAGCCCGCCGGAGTCACAACGGTGTTGCGTGCTCCGCCGTTGACCCAGTGCCAGTTGGCGGTGCTGGCCTCGCCGGTCCGTCCGGGCACGGAGGCCTGAGCGTGGGCCTCCTCGGTGCCGACCGGAACGGCCGCACCCGTCGCAGGGAAAGCCGTGACGACTGCCGTGCTTTCCGCACCCGTCTGGGCAAGCGCCACACCGGCACCGAGGCTGAACAGCGCAGTTGCCGCTACGCCAACTACTACACGCTTGATCACTATGGTTGTCCAAGGACTCGAAGGGGTCAGTTCTCACAGTGGACCAGCGGCCAGTAGACATTCGATCAACGCCAGTTGTGCGGCGAATCTCGGGGGCCTCGTGAAACAAGGAAAGCGGGCCCCACCCGAGGGCGGTTTCTAGGGATCGTCGCAACACGTGGTTGGTTTGATCAGGCCGCGAGTAGTTTATGCAGGCGCGGGGGGGGGGGGGGGGGGGCCGGCGCGTTTGGTGGGGGGGCGGGGTGGTTGGGGGGGTGCGCGGCGAAGGG